>JAGABO010000010.1 GCA_017614655.1 Treponema sp.
GAGCGCATCTTCATGAAGCGAATCAATCAAATCATCAGCATCAACAATTGTACCCTCACGGCTTTTCATGCGTCCGCTTGGAAGATTAACAAGACCATAGCTTAAGTGATGAAGTTTTTCTGCCCAGTCAAAGCCGAGCTTTTTAAGAATATAGAAGAGAACCTTAAAGTGATAAATCTGCTCGGATGCAACAACGTAAACAAGCTCATTAAACGGCCAGTCATTGTGGCGGCTGATTGCAGTTCCGATATCCTGAGTAATGTAAACGGAAGTTCCGTCTTTTCTAAGAAGAACTTTTTCCTGATTGTTTCCGTCCTTTCCCTTGCCGGTCACTTCGGTAACATCAATACGAACTGAACCGTCTTCTGCCTTAAAGAACACACCGTTTTCAAGTCCCTTTAAGATTTCGTCCTTTCCCTTAAGATAGGTATCGCTTTCAAAATAAAGCTTTTCAAAATCAACACCGGTTCTTTTATAAGTTTCCTTTACACCGTCTAAAGTCCAGCCGTTCATTTTTTTCCAGAGAACATGAAGTTCATCATCGTCACTTCCCTTCTCCCACTGTTCAAGCATTTTCTGTGCTTCTTCATTTGCTTCGGGATGTTCCTTTGCGTACTTATCAAATTCTATGTAGCACTGACCTACAAAATGGTCGCCCTTCATGCCGAGGCTTTCGGGAGTGTCGCCGTTTGCTTCATGAAAAAGCTTATAGGCAAGCATGCTCTTACAGATGTGAACACCGCGGTTATTGATGATGTTAACTCTATAAACTTCTGCACCAGATTTTTTAAGAATGCGGCTTACGCTTTCGCCGAGTGCATCATTTCTTAAGTGTCCCAGATGAAGCGGCTTGTTTGTATTCGGAGAAGAATATTCAATCATGACTTTTCTTCCCTCAAAGAATTTCTTTCCTTCTGAATTAAGTGAACCGAAGTCTTCTTTCTGAGAAAGAATCTTCATGAGGATTGAAGTTCCTGCAGCTTCCTTGTTAAGGCGTACGTTTACATAAGGACCTTCTGCTGCAAAGTTCCCGAGCTTTGCGGCCTCTGCATCAGAAGAAAGAAGCTTTGCAACTTCCGAAGCAATAACAGGAGGTGCCATTCTGAATGTCTTTGCAAACACAAACATCGGACATCCGTAGTCACCCATTTCCGGCTTAGGAGGATTTTCTATGCGCACATCATCATCTTTAATTTCGTTTCCTTCCAAAGACTTTGCACTTTTAAAAGCATTAAGTGCCTTTGCTAAAACTGCGCGTAAAACTTCTTTAGTATCTGCCATAATTTTCCTCATGATAAAATTTTTCGCCGATATTCTACAAAAAAACAAAAAACATTTTTACTTAAAAAATGTAAAGTATAATCAAAATTGACCATAATTGAAAAAAGCGCGTAAAAAAGATATTATAATCTGCCTATGAACGACTGTTACCAGATACTCGGTGTAAGCCATGAAGCTACTGCCTCGGAAATAAAACGGGCATACAGAAAAAAAGCAAAACTTCTTCATCCCGACATGAAGGAAGGAGATGCTGCAGCCTTCAGGGAACTTACAGCCGCATACAGAACGCTCATAGATTTAAAGTCGCGCCAGATATTTGACAGTTCATTTGCCTTCAGAAACTTTTATGGGAGTCAGAAAAAAGATTCTTCCTTTGATTACCGCGCCTGGCTTTCTGCACGCACTGATGATGAAAGCCGTGCAAAGCTTATCGTACTTAATCTTATGCACTGCCGCGAAGATGATGCCGTAAAGGAATTTAAAAGGATGAATATGACCAGTCCTTCGTTCAGGCTTTCGCGCTGGTTCACGAGGGAAGACTTTATGGACTACGGATTCATTCTTGCAGAAGAGCTTATACTCCGCGGAGAATATTACGATGCAGTAATCATTCTTGATCAGGTTATCCGCATGGAATATTCCTACAGTTACTTTAAGCTGTTTTTTCCCGAAGTACTTTCACTTGCACGAAAGGTTCTTATGGAAAACATCGAAGGTTTCTTAAATGATGAACTTGCAATTGACTGCTACGAAAAAGCCCTTGATTTACGCTTTGGAAATGCTGATGATGCTCTCTTCCTTAAAAAGATGTCAGGCTGCTACGAAAGAATCGGAGACAGTTCAACGGCAGCGGTGTGCAGGCAGGAAGCAGAACGGCTTTTAAAATTACACGGTGAATAAAAAGAGGTATATATGATTCGACTTAAAAACGATGACCAGATTTCTAAAATAAGAAAAAGCTGTCATCTTCTCGCTGATTTATTCAACGAAATTATTCCGCGCGTAAAACCCGGAGTAAGCACAAAAGAAATTGATACCTGGTGTGTTGATTTTACACGTAAGTATGGAGGAAAACCTGCCTGGTACAAAGAGGACTTTCCGGGCTGTGCCTGCATCAGCATCAACAATCAGGTTATACACGGCGTTCCTTCAAAGAAAAGATTTGTTCAGGACGGCGATATTGTTTCGCTTGACATCGGCATTGATTTAAACGGTTATATTTCCGACAGCTGCCACACCGTTCAGGTTGGTAACGTAAAACCGGAACACAGAAAACTCGTCCGCGTTACAAGAGAATCCCTTAACGCAGGAATTGCCGCCTGTGTAAAGGGCAACAGACTTTCTGACATTGCAAAAGCCGTTACGGAAATCTGCGAAAAACAGAACGGCTATGGAGTTGTCTACGAATACTGCGGACACGGAGTCGGACTTGGTGTTCATGAAGACCCGAGCATTCCGAACAACTACCCTTTTACAGGACCTAACCCGCGCATACAGAGCGGCATGGTACTTGCAATAGAACCGATGATTAACGAAGGAACTGCAGACGTTATTACCGGAGATGATGAAAGTGAATGGAACGTCCTTACGGCAGACGGAAGCTGGAGCTGCCACGAAGAACACACGGTTGCAGTTTTCCCTGATCACACGGAAATACTTACTGACTTAGATTACAACGGCTGTTCCTGCCTGAAGGGAACAAACTACTGATTTTATTAAGGATTCAATTAAGGAGCAAAAAAATGGCAAAAATTCAGATGAAGAATGCAATTGCAGAACTCGACGGCGATGAAATGACCCGCATTCTGTGGAAGCTTATCAAGGACAAACTTCTTTTACCTTTCGTAGATTTAAAAACTGAATACTACGATCTTGGTCTTGTTGAACGTGATAAGACAGATGACAAGGTTACTTACGAAGCAGCTGCTGCAATCAAAAGACTCGGTGTCGGAGTAAAATGTGCAACCATTACAAGCAACGCTGCACGCATGGAAGAATACAAGCTTACTCACCTTACTCCAAGCCCGAACGGAATTCTCCGCGGTGAACTTGACGGAACGATTTTCCGCGCTCCGATTTTTGTAAGCAACATCCATCCTAACGTAAAAAGCTGGAAAAAGCCGATTGTCCTCGGCCGCCACGGCTACGGTGACGTATACAAGAACTGCGAAATCAAGACGGAATGTGCAGGAAAGGCAGAGCTTGTATTTACAGGTGCAGACGGAAAGGAAATCAGAAAGACAATCATGGAAATGAAGGGACCCGGAATCATTCAGGGAATCCACAATCTTGATGCTTCAATCGAAAGCTTTGCACGCTGCTCATTCAACTACGCCCTTGATCAGGGAATCAGC
>JAGABO010000069.1 GCA_017614655.1 Treponema sp.
ATAACGCCGTCATCTGCTGCAACGACAAGAATAACAATATCCGTAATCTGAGCACCGCGGGCACGCATCATCGTAAAGGCTTCATGACCCGGAGTATCGAGGAAGGTAATCTGTCCCTTAGGAGTTGTTACCTGATAAGCACCGATTTTCTGGGTAATACCGCCGGCTTCACCTGCGGCAACATTTGCATTGCGGATGGCATCAAGAGTCTTAGTCTTACCGTGGTCAACATGTCCCATGACCGTAACAATCGGAGGACGTGTCTTAACGCCGGATTCATCACCCTTGTCGCTTTCGATGACTGTTTCGTCATAAAGGCTTACTTTATGAACCTTACAGTTATATTCTTCTGCAAGAATTGTTGCTGTATCTGAATCAATGGACTGGTTGATTGTAACCATCATTCCCATTGACATAAGCTTTCCGATAATCTCACCTGCCTTAAGGTTCATCTTGCGGGCAAGGTCAGAAACGGAAATTGTTTCCATTATATCGATTGTAGAAGGAACTACATTTGCAGGAGAAGCTTCTCTCTTCTTCTTGTAAAGATCCTCCTCGTCAAAAAGCTCTTCTTTATCTTTTCTCTGAGAATAGTCCTGCTTCTTTCCCTTAAACTGCTTTTTTGCAGGAGCTTTGTTTCCGCCGAGAGCAGAAGCAGCATCTCCATAAGTCGGACGCGGAGGAACAAAACCGCTTCTTCCCTGACCGCCGAAACCGCCGCCCTGACGACCGCCGTTTCCACCGCCGAAGCCCGGTCTTCCACCGTTTGCGCCGCCGAAGCCGCCGCGTCCACCGTTATTAAAGCCGCCGCGTCCGCCGTTTGGCCCGTTAAAGCCTCCCTGACGCTGCTGTCCGTTATAACCGCCGTTTGAGCCGTTATAGCCGCCCTGACGTCCGCCGTTTCCGTAGCCGCCGTTATTTCTGTTCTGGTAGCCTTCACGGGCCTGAGCTCCGGTAAAGCCGCCGCCCTGACCGTCACGTCTGTTTCCGTAACCGCCGCGGTTTCCATAGCCTCCGCGGTTTCCGCTTCCGCTAAGGTTTCCGGCCTTTACGTTAGGACGCACAGAATGAAGCTCAAACGGCTTCTGTGGCTGACTCTTGCGGGAAGTTTCCTGAGGCTTCTGCTCTGCCGAAGAAGCAGCCTTCTTTTCTGCTTCAAGGGTTGCAGCAATAGCAGCACTTGCCTGTGCAAATGCGTTATTTTCCTTCGGCGGAGTGCGTACTGCCTTTACAGGTGCTTCGCCCTCTTCCGCCTTAGGGGATGAAACAGGTTTCTTTGCTACGATGCGAACCGTTTCTTTCTTCTGCTCTTTAGGCGCAGGTGCAGAGGAAGGAGCAGCAGAAGGCTTACGCCTTACTACAACAACCTTCTTTTTTGGCTGTGCTTCATGAGACTTATCTTTCTTGATTAAAACAACTTCGGGCTTTTTTTCTGCTTCATCCGCCATAACTTCTATACTATTCCTCTACAAATGAAAATTCAACACCGCATTTCGGGCAGTGAGTCATATCAAGCGTAATCTTGGCACCGCATTCAGGACAGAAATATTCTTCTTCTGCAGGAGCAGCTGTTTCTTCTGCAGGAGCAGCTGTTTCTTCTTCGTCCTCGAATTCAACGGACTCATTGATAATCTTATTAATAGCTTCGATGTCATCGGCATTAATTCCTTCAACACGAAGTGCACTACCGTCTTCATAGGCTTCAAGGAACTGTTCGATATCGTCAATTCCGGCAGCCTTAAGTTTTTCTGCAGCTTCTTTATCAACTCCAGGAAGCTGGCTTACAGTTGTAATTTCTTCTACTTCGTTTCCGGAAGTAAAGAGATTTTCTGCAGCACGCCTTGAATCAGTTTCGCTAAGATCCATCTCTGCAGCTTCTGCTTCTGTCTTAACGTCAATAGTCCAGTCACAGAGTTTGTTTGCAAGACGCACATTCTGTCCCTGCTTTCCGATTGCAAGTGAGAAAGATGAATCCGGAACAATTGCCAGTGCTTCCCTCTTGTCGGCATCAAGAATAACAACCTGAGTAACTTCTGCAGGAGAAAGTGCATTCTTAATGAATACATGCGGATCTTCGTCGTAGCGGAGAATGTCGATTTTCTCGCCTTCGAGTTCGCGGATTACATTCTGAATGCGCACACCTTTAAGACCTACACAGGCACCTACAGGATCAACATCAAGTTTATTTGAATAAACTGCAATCTTGGTTCTGTAACCGGCTTCGCGTGAAACCTTATGAATACCGATGATTCCTTCTCCGATTTCCGGAACTTCGTTTTCTACGATAGCTTCTACAAACTTCGGATCGGTACGGCTTAAAATTGCCTGAACACCGTTTTTGGTAGGTTTAATATCAACAATAAGAGTCTTGATACGGTCGTTCTTTTCGTAAGTTTCGCGCGGACTCTGGTACTTAAGGGGAAGCTTTCCTTCGATTTTTCCGAGATCAAGATAAATGTCTCCCTTGTACTCACGCTGATAATAACCGATGATTACCTGACCGATTTTGTCCTTATATTCCTTGGTAAGAGTCTGAACAAAACTTTCGCTCAAAGCCTGATGAGCAGTCTGCTTTCCCTGAGTAACAGCCGAGCGTTCAAAGTTATGAGGATCTACAAGAACGTCAATTTCATCCCCGATTTCACAGCCTTCAACAAGTTTAAGTGCGTCTTCAAGTTCAATTTCGACAGAAGGATCATAAACTCCGTCCACAATAACCTTACGTGCATAAACCGAAACATCTGACATATCATCGGCAAACTTAACGATACAGTTATCAGAAGAACCGAAAGTCTTCTTGTAAGCTGCCTTGATTGTGTTTTCTACTGTCTGCCTGATTGCATCCTCGCTGATTCCTTTTTCTTCTGCCAGCGCACGGATTGCATCTGCCATTTCTGACATATCAAGCCTCCTTAATAATATTTTTCTAAAATTGTTTTATTAAAACTACATGTTGAAGAACTTTGCCTTTGCAATTTCTTCGAACAGAAAAACCCGTTTTCCTTCTTCCGTTTCCAGCTCTACACTTTCGGAAGATGATGATAAAACAGTTCCGTGTACCCAGTCGGAAATATTTTTATCCCATACGCGGACTTTCTTTCCATTAAATACAGAAAATTCCCACGCATTCTTTATATTGCGTTCAAGACCCGGAGAACATACTTCCATATAGATACTGTCCTCGTCTTTACCCAGAAGAGCAGGAAGTCTTGCATAAAGAGCCCTGTGAACCTTTCCGCAGTCAGAAACGCCTATATCCTTTGAAGGATCTGCTGCAGCAATTACTGCCGTAACATGAACGTTTCCCTTCTGGGGAACAACCTGAAGTTCAACCAGCGAAAAACCGAGTTCCATTGCTACAGCCCGGCATTCAGCAAAATATGGAAGTGTCTCTGGACTCTTGTATTCCACTATAACTCCTGTCAAAAAAAAAGGAGCCGTTTTTGCAGCTCCACTTTAAGAAACTAAATTGTAAGCAGAATATATCAGAATACATCATGTATGTCAAGCAGGAGGCAGTTTATGAACAGGGCTTACAAGTGAAAAAAAAATTCCATATTTCTTTAAAATCAATTTTATTTGCGTTAGAATGTACGGCGGAATCTAAAAAAGTCTAAAGCATACCTTTTTAAAAAGCCATACGCTTGAATCGGATTTTTAAAGACTCCAATTTTAACAGTACAAAATGTAATCACGAGGAGGGTATTTTCGCGATGAAAGAAATCAGTATTTTAAAAGGCAGGCTTGTCGCTGCGTTTACAGCATTTACGGCATCTCTGCTTGTTCTGGTGTGCATGCCTGTATCATGCAGTTCAGGTGATGACGGACCGTCAGAAGCAAAGACTGTAACGGTCAGCTACGAAACGTTATTGGGAAATCAGCCTGCACAAATCACCCTTACAATGGGAAAAGAGCTTACTTCTGCAGAGCTTCCGCAGTTGAGCGCAGAAGGCTTCATTTTTTTAGGCTGGTATTTAAGAAACGAAACTCCGGACGGAGTGTTTGAAACAAAAATTCAGCCCGGCTACAAAGTTAACGCAAATCTTACGCTTACTGCAAAATGGCAGAAGCTTACCTATTTTATAACTTATGAAAGCGAAAAAGGGGACTATTCAAAAACCGTTACGGTTGCCCCGAATTCAGTAATTGATGAGTCACTTCTTGCAGCTCCTGATGTTACCGTAGAAGGCTATGATTTTGCAGGATGGTATATCGGCACAATTCAGGTTCTTCCGGGAAGCTTAACTGTAGGAGAAGACGGCGTTGTTCTTACTGCAAAATGGCAGCTTGCAAAAATAAAGCTTTCATATTTTACGGA
The DNA here is from genome assembly GCA_017614655.1 of Treponema sp. Classification (GTDB taxonomy): domain Bacteria; phylum Spirochaetota; class Spirochaetia; order Treponematales; family Treponemataceae; genus Treponema_D. The sequence continues at coordinate 4,319 of JAGABO010000069.1, forward strand.
CTATGGTACTGCTCCAGAGGCAGTTACTTTAGATTACGGTTCAGTTATCGAAGAAACACATTTAACACCTATTTCTGCCGCTCAATGTACTTTTAAAGGCTGGTACTTAAATGATCAGCCTGCCACAGCCGGAACCGTACTTACAAAAGACACAACCCTTACAGCTCACTGGACTGTAGACGGATGTTCCGTAGTATACAGATCAGAACACGGAACTGTTCCAAAGGGTCTCATTCTTACTGAAGGTACAGTACTTGGCGAAGAGCATCTTGAGCCTATGTCCGAAGACGGCTACAACTTCTTAGGCTGGTACATCGGTGTAAATAAAGTTGAACCCGGAACAATTACTGTAACCGGAGCTGGCATAACCCTTACCGCACAGTGGGAAGTAATTCAGTGTAAAATAACTTACACTACAGACTTAAGTTCTGCACCTGCTCCAAGAACCGTTAACTGGGGAACACTGCTTAATTCAGAACAGCTTCCTGAACTTTCGTGCACAGGATGGACATTTAAAGGCTGGCTTTTTAACGGAGAGCCGGTTTCTGAAAATTATAAGGTAACAGGCAGCATAACCCTTACTGCAGACTGGGAAAAAATGAAGTGCAGGATTATCTATGAATCAGCACACGGTTCTTATGTACCGGAAGAAGCGGTTCTTGAATACGGTTCCAGGCTTCCTTCTTCCATGCTTCCCGAGCTTTCTGATGATGAAGGCAAATGGGAATTCAAAGGCTGGTATTTAAAAAATGCAGTCAACGGAGAACCTCTTGAAGGCGGCACTTACACTGTAGAAGGTCACGTTACGCTTACTGCAAAATGGGAATGCAAAACTGCCAGCACCGGAATGAATGTTGAACTTATCTCTTCAAATGAACTTTACGTGTACTGGAATCAGAACTGGTCAGAAGACCGCCATTGCTATGTTTATGAGTTTATAGGTGAAGACAACTATTCATCTTACAAATGGCTTATAGACGGTAACACAAAGAGCGGCTGGAATTCAAATACGGTTGTACTTTACGGCGATGAGTACGCAAGAGGTATGTATACTATAATGGCTGTTGCAACAGACTCAGATGGAAACAGACGGTCTTATACAGCACAGGTAACTATTAACTGACAGGCAGGTAAAAAATGAAGATAAATGTTAAATCAATATTAAAAACAATTGCTGCCGCTTCTCTTCTTGCATTAGTTTCGTGCAGCGATCTTGATATTCAGAAAGACGACAATGCGGGTTCCTATGTAAAGAATTCAGCTTCGGCTCAGACGGCCTTTTTAAAAATCAGCCTGGACAGCAGCTTCAGGACAATTGATCCGGATATTAAACTGAGTGACCTTACAGATTTTGAACTTACCGGTTCATGGGTTAACGGAAATGAACACACAGAAAACGAAAGCGTTTACACCTGGGAAAACTACAGTGCGTTTGTAAATGACTGTTACATTCCGGTAAAAAACGGAAGCTGGACTTTAAAACTCACTGCAAAAAAAGGAAGGACGGTTTATTCCTCTGCTTTAGAAACAGCAGAAATAAATCTTTATTCAAATAACTCAATTTATTTTTATCTTAAGCGCTCTTCTGAACCGGAAAACGGAAGCGGCACTTTAAACTTAAGCGTCAGCTGGTATAACAGTGATGAAGATTTCAGAAATCCTAAAAAAGCTGTAATCACTGTAAAAAAAGACAACGCTGCAGAATCAGTTGTAAGCACGGATACCGTTACAGAACTTACAAATCCGCTTGTAATAAATAAGAATCTTGCAAAAGGTTCTTACATTCTGAATGTTGACTTTTATGCAAAGGACGGAGAGCGCGATCTCTATCTTACAACCTGGAGCGAACTTGTAAACATTGCAACTGACCATACAAGCTCTGCTGAACGTGACATCGCAATGGACGGAATTTGTAGGATTGACTGGAACCTGCGCGATGGTGATGAAAGCGTCTGGAAAGAAGGAACCGTAATTCCGCTTACCTTCTCTCAGAAAGAAGGCGCTGCCCTTCCTTCTGCGTCAGATATTTCTCGCGAAGGCTATTACTTTTACGGCTGGGTTGCAAATTATTACTACAGCACTGACTATATTACAGAGATAGCTCCCGGAAGTAATGACATGTATCTTTACGGCTGCTGGGGAAAAATCAATCCTGTTCCAGCCAATGACGGAATTAAAGTTGATATGATTCTTCCGGAAAACACCTACGCGATAACCCTTAACAGAACAGATGTAGAAACAGGAGACTGTTATACTGTCTGGCAGTTCTCCGGAGAAAAAGCACATCCCCTTTCTGAAACAACCTTAAGCATAACAGACCGTTTTACAGAACAGGGAAAAACCTACTATTACGATTTTTATGCAACATATGCCGAGAATAACTCTACTTATACCTATCACACAGATTCAAGCCAGAGAAAAACCGCTGTTGCCGTAAATCAGACACGAGTTCCTCATGTCGTATCGGTTCCGGATAATATCACTGCCGATATAATGAACGACACGCTCGTATATAACGGAACGGTTTCTTATGCCGATTTTGAGGACCTTAGCGGCTATTCAAAGAAGACAAAGATTATATACAGTGATGTTGATAATAATTACGGAACTGCAGGCTTTGACCTTACGGAAAAAAGCTTTAGAAAACTGATTACCGAAAACAACTGGAAAAACGTTAATGTTGAACCTTACAGCATTCAGCTTTATTATGCTTCTGATGACGGACATTATTTCTGGTACCTTCCGGAAGAAAAAGGCTTTAACAGCAAGTTCCCGACGTTCAGGATTTCTGCAACACAGGATCACACGATTCTTTCCGTAGAAAATACAGACCGCGGTCACAAACTTAGTGTATTTGTTCCTGCAGGTACAAAAAAGGTAGACCTCGGTTTCTGTACAATCGGTGACGGAACTTCTGCTCTTACTTTAACAGACAAGGTAATTACGGTTCTTAATAAATACGAAAATCCTTCAAACGGCAGCTCAAAAATTTATAGTGCAGTTTATACGGATGCTTCTTCAAAAGAAAATTCTGCTTCCTCTACAAACTGGATCAGCCTTAGAAACGCAGATAACTGCGCACAGAAACCGGTTCTTACCTCGTATATTTGTGCACACTTTGATAAAGTTTCAAACTGCATTGTTCTTGACGAAAAGCCGCAGGTAAATTTCGGAGAACAGGAACCCTACGAGTGGGCCATTGAACTCAGCTATTATTTTGGAGACAACAGTGAATATACTGCTTATGCAGAATATACAGGCGGAAATGAAATCTCCGTACCGCTTGCTGTAACTCCGGATGCAGATACCTTCCACAGTATCTTTAATCATGATAACGGACAGTATGATTTTTATGAACGCCATGTCTGTATAAAAATACCTGCAGAACAGAATGATTCAACAGAAAGCTGCGTAAATTATACCGTGGCATTTGGTAACAGTTATTTTGAACCTGATGACTTTGTAATGCACAAAAAACACACTGTAACCTTTAATCCGGATAACGGAAGCGCAGTTACAACGCAGAAAGTAAACCGCATGGATTACGCGCAGGAGCCGGAAACTGAACCTGTAAAGCAGAATTACCTTTTCGGCGGCTGGGCACTGGAAGGTGAACAGGGACGCTTTGATTTTGAAAACACACAGATCACGGATGACATTACCCTTAAAGCAATCTGGCTTACTGATGCAGTTCCTGTTTACAGCGTAGACATAACAATAGTTCAGAATGAAATGCCGATGGAATACACCGTTGACGAAGAAAATGGCGAAATTCACTTCTCATTCCCGTATTATGCAACTATCTGTGTAAATGGAGAAAGAGTAACCGATACCTGGTACAACTGGACATTTGAATATAAGGATCTTCCGAAGGGATATTATACAATTGATATTGTTGAACGTAATGACTGGGGTGTAGTTCCAGGAGATAGAAGTTCAACTTACTCGTACACTATGCATGTACAGGTTCTGTAAGGAGAAGTAAAGATGAAAATCAGATTAAATAAATTGCTTAAAATGCTTGCAGGAACTCTTACCCTTACGGTTCTGTTTTCCTGTGCAGACAGTTTTGATATAAAAGAAACGGAAGCCTCAAAGGAAAAAACTTATTCAGGTTCAGAAAATCCTGTTGTTAAGTTTACAGCTGACTGCAGTGCACGTACGATTTTACCGGCAGAGGCACAGCCCTCACAGCTTACTAATTACACGCTCAGTTACAGTATAGAAGACGGACCGACAGTTACACCTGAGGGCTTTTCAAATATCAGTTTTGAAACTCTTACCAATGCAACGCTTGAGTTCAGCCGGAGCGATGTAAACAAGGACGTTCAGTTCATGATTTCTGCAAAAAAAGGAACCCTTAATTATTTTGCAGCAACCACAATTGTTTTAAACGGCGGCCAGAACGAAGTTGAACTTCTGATGTACCGCGAAAATCTTGGAAACAACGATGCAAAAGGAAACATTTCGCTTTCCGTTAATCTTTCCGGTAAACCTAATGCACAGACACTTACAAAAGTAACAGGCTGTCTCTGCAGCAGATACTTTGATCAGCTTACGGGAAATGATGCCTTTGGCGAAAAAACATTCAATGTTTCTAACTCTTCGTTCAGCTGGACACAGGAAAACGTTCCTTATGGAAGCTACGTGCTTATGCTTACCTTCTATGCGGGAAACGTACCTGTCCTTAAAATGAACCCTGTAATTCAGGTTGCAGACGGACTTACTACTTACGTAACGGAACAGACTCCGGAGTTCAGCAGCATAAAGGGCTTTAACCCGCTTTACACAATTACATTCAATCCTAATGCAGGAAATGACAACACAGTAACTTATACCCGCAGTACAAAAGTAAGTGTTCTTGTAAAAGAACTTACGGTTTCGTCTCCTGAACGCGACGGATACCTTTTTACCGGCTGGTACACTGATGCTGCCTGCACACATCCGTTCTATTTTCCGCTCAATCATGACATTACTTTATATGCCGGATGGAAAAACCTTAATGAATCTACGGAAGGCCTTTACTTTGCAACAATGGAAAAACTTTCACAAATTGCAAGCGGCATTACGGTAACCCAGAACGGCTACGGCACTCAGGAAAAACCGGCAGTAATAAAAATGCTGGGTCCTGTTCTTGATACAGATACCGATACGATAGAAAAAATCCTTAAAGCAAAGAACAGCATCTGGTTTGAACTTGATCTTTCTGAAGCAGATGACCTTGAATCATGGATAGCCTGTAACGTTACGGAAAATATATGCGGCCTGATTCTTCCGGAAACAGTTAGCTACATAGATTCCAGCTGCCTTGACTACTATCCTTCATTAAGGAAGTTCGAGGTTTCAGAAGAAAGCGAATATTTTAAGACAGTTGATAATATTCTCTATGACAAAGATGAAAATTATCTTTACTTCTATCCTGCAGGATTAACTCAGGAGGAATTTGAAATTCCGGAAGGAGTTCAGAGACTCTGTGCAAACAGTATTCACGGCGGAAACCTTAAGAAGCTTGTTATTCCTGCTTCCGTTACGGACGTAGAATGGTGTTCTTTATACTATTCATACGGACTTAACGAAATTGAAGTTTCTGATCAGAACAGATATTATAAATCAATTGATGGAATCGGTTATACCAAAGATGATGACACTATTAAAATATTCCCTACGGGTCTTGAAAGCTTTAATGTTCCGCATGGGGTAAGATGCATTGATGCTTATGCACTTTATACATATAAGAAAAACCTTAAAACCCTTACTGCAGACGGAAACTCTGTATTCTTCTACGGAAGCGGTTACTGCAGTACACCTGCCGAAATCTTATTAGGTGCATGTGCAGTTCCTCAGAGCAAAATCCTTACTTACGACCAGAATTATATTTATATTCTCGATAAGAATGATGCAGTTGAAGTTCAGGCTTATGAAGATGCTGTAGAAGTTACCGATGTTTCTGATCCAGGTTTTACCCGCATCAATTTAAATAGTACTTCGTCTAAAAATAAGTTCTATAAGTTCAC
>JAGABO010000070.1 GCA_017614655.1 Treponema sp.
TATTATTTACGGACTTCTGTTTTTTGGTACGACTGGAACACCGGTTGGTTCCATTGATCCTAAAATAAAAGATCTTCTTGGCGGTCGATGGATTTTAGGTGTTGTGAACGGTGAACTTGTTACTTTCCCGAAGCTTATTATTCCGGCTGTGATTGCAATAATTGTTGCATGGTTCATCTGGAATAAAACAATTTTTGGAAAGAACATGTATGCGGTAGGTGGAAACTCTGAGGCAGCTTCTGTTTCCGGAATCAGCGTATTTAAGACAACCCTCCTTATTTTTGTGATGGCGGGTATTTTCTATGGATGCGGTTCCTTCCTTGAAGCTTTCCGTGCAAATGCAAGTGCGGGAACAGGACAGGGTTTTGAAATGGATGCTATTGCTGCGTGTGTTGTCGGTGGTATCTCTTTTAACGGCGGTATCGGTAAAATTGGAGGAGCTGCAATTGGTGTAATTATCTTCACCAGCCTGACTTATTGTCTGACCTTCCTTCATATTGATACAAACCTTCAGTTTGTCTTTAAGGGCTTTATTATTATTGCAGCCGTTGCGCTTGACAGTATTAAGTACTTAAAGAGAAAGTAAAACTCCGGGCTGTCTGAAGTTTTCAGACAGCCCTTTTTAGATTTAAAAATAACTGCATACACTTTGAATTTAACCGTAAACATAGTATCATCATAAAATATGAAAAGTTTTTTGAGGATACCGCTTTTTTGTATTTTATTTTTTCTTCTTTCTGTACAGATATTTTCTGAGCCAAAGCATAAGCTTTCTTCTCATGCGGAAGACTTATATGTATATACGCTTCAGAACGGAATGAAAGTATTTGCAAAATATGATCCTCTTTCTCCAAAAATAAATGTAAGGCTCTGCGTAAAAGCAGGTTTTAAAAATCAAAATCCGTATACTTCCGGTTTTTTTAAGCTGGCTTCGGAATTATTTTTTAAAGGCGCATCTAAAAATGAAGAAGCACTTCTTGACGTTCTTAATGTAAAAACTGAATGTAATGCACTTGCTTCTTCGTTTTCTGCAGATACAACTTCTCTTTCTGCGGATGATTTTCTTTCGCTGCTTTCTTCTCATCTGGAACAGTTCAGCGCATCAGATGAGGAATTGAATTCTGCGTATGAAGAGTTAAAAAAATCTGTTTCTGATTATTCAAAAACTCCTTCTGCTTTTATAAACTGCACGGTGAATTCAAAGCTGTTTGAACGCACTCCGTGGAAAACAGACAGCGGAGTGTATCCGGCATTGTTTGCTTCGCTTAAAACGGGAGAAATAAGAACCGTTCTTCTTGAACTTTATGAGCGCTTTTATTCTCCGGAACGCTGTGCACTTTTTATAACGGGAAACATAAAACCGGATGAAGCTTATGAACGGGCTTCTGATTCATTCAGGCGATTTGTAAAAAAATATCCTTCGACTTCTTTTTGTGCAGACAGTTCTTCTTATGAAAATGCAGTTCAGGGAAAAAGAAAGTTTGTACTTCTTTCTCCATCGTTTTCTAAGGATTATACCCAGCTTCTTATTGATTTTACTTCGACGGACAGCGCAGAGTCTGATATTATTAAAGCTTCTGTTTTGAATGGAAATAAGGTTTATTTACAGTCTGTGATTCATAACGAAAAACTTTCTATACCGGATATAACTTATACAGACCTTTCTTCCAGGAGTGAAGGAAACGATAATTTTTTAGTTTTTCAGGCTCTGGTGGAGAATACAGAAAAAGTTGATTCTGCCAGCGTAGAAGAACTTGCTGCTTCCCTAAAAAAAGCTTTTCTTCTGAACCGCGAAGAGTTTACGCTGGCTCAGAAGGCCGTTATAAAAGATTATGAAGAAAGGTTTACAGAAAGCATTTCTTTTATGGAACTGCTTTCCGGTTTCTGGTCTATGTCTGACTCCTCTTCTGAAGATTTTTATTCTTCGTTTCTGGATTTTAAATCAGCCCCATTGATGAGAAGTGCAGGTACTGTTTCTAAGAAAATAAATTCAGAAGAGCCTTATATTTTTGTCATAATGAATCCTTCTGTTTTTAAGGAATCCGAAGAAGATTTTAAAGAAAACGGTTTTACTGTGATTAATGAAGGTGACGGTTACTGGTATTCTGATGTGCTTTATAAAAATGCGCTTGAAAAAGCCCTTCAGGAAAAACTTCTTCCGTCAGAAGAAGAACTTTTTCTTATTACAGGTGATAAGAATGTTTCATCAGATGACAGGTTTTATTTTTTGACTTCAAGAGAGATTTCTGAAACTGTTCTTTCCAACGGAATTCCTGTTGCAGTAAGAAATATTCCGTCTTTGAAAAAAGCTGTTCTTTGTATCGGAATAGAAGGCGGTGAACTTTCTTCTCCGGAAAATGAAAGACTTTTAAGAACTGTTCTTTCTGACTGTGTCGCTTCGAATATACGCTCATCACTTTCGTCTGTTCTTAATAAAGAGTTTTCTGTAGAAGCGGTGACAGAAGAAACGGTTTCCTTTATTTTAATAGAGTTTTCTCCTGATGAGTTAAGTGATGTATTAAAAAATACGGTGTCGTCTGTTGTGTTCGGAGAAATAAGGCCTCTTGTTGCAGACAATGCAGCAAATTACCGGAAGTATATTTACAGAAATGATTCTATGTCGCTTTATTTTCAGTTAAAGAATCTTGCGTTCAGAAAAGTTTTTGAAGGCTCTGAACTGAAGAAAATGTTTTCTGCTAAAGATGATGTGTTAAAGAATACTACAATGCTTTCACTTCGTTCTTCTTATGCAGCTCTTCTTGATGCTTCTCTTTATTCTGTGAGTGTGTCCGGCGCCGTAAATAAAGATAATGTCTTTTCTGAATGTGAAAAGTATTTTTCTATTTTGAAGGAAACTTCGCAAAGGAAAGTTATGCCGTCATTCAGAAAAACTCTTTCCGGAAAAAAACATTCTTTTGAGCTTATTCATACCTTTACGACTGACCGTGATCCAAGTGAAGCCGGTACAGAAGTTCCTGTTCTTGTTCCTACAAGCACTTTTTTAGATCCGGCGCTTATGATTTTTTCTGCTCCGGAAGACAGACTTGAGCTTGAGCTTTTTAATGCGCTTATTCTTGAGCTTTCTTCAAGAATAACGGGAAGGCTTCCTTCGGGTGCAGTTTCCTATGAAAAAGCCGGGGCATTTTTTTCTTATGGGATTATTAGTGCAGATAAACTTGAATCTCTTTCTTCCTTAGAAAATGCCTATGCTGAATCCTTAAAGGAAGTAGGGGATGCACTTAAAAATGAAGATGATTTTTTCTTAAAGAATCTTAAGACGCGCTGGGAACTTTCTGCTTTTTCTTCTAAAAAGGAAGAGCTTCTGCTTCATAAAGGACTTTTACTTGGAAACCCTTCGCTTTATCTTGACGGATTTCTTTCTGTAAAGAACGCTTCTTTTTCTGATGTTCTTTCGGTTATGGAATCATGTTTTCCAGAAAAGCCGTTTACTGCATATTCTAAGACTTTGAAAAAATAATGCCGGACTCTGTAATTACGGCATCCATTTTTACATCATGTTCTTCTGAGGGAAAGGGAGACTGAGTCTGAGTGTAAAAACAGAAGCCTGCCTTAAATATTTTAAGGTTCAGTTTTGAAGCTTTTTCTTCGAGAATAGAAATGTATCTGTCGTAGTAACCTTTGCCCCGTCCAAGCCTTTCTCCTTTTAAAGAAAAGCCCCTGCCCGGAACAAGAATTGCGATTTTTTTCCCGATATTGTTTTCTGCAATAAAACGCCCGGCTTGTGTTTTGTGTGGTTCGAGTGTTCCAAAACTGTTTTTTATAAAATCAGATGATTCATCAATTCTGTAAAAATCCATTTCGTAACTGTCTGTTTCTATTACCGGAAGAAAAATCTGTTTTTTGTCTTTTACGGCACACACTGTTATTTTTTCTGTTGAAGGTTCATCTTCCATTGCTTTAAAAGAAAGAATGATGTCTGCATTTTTATATTCATCAGAGGAAAGAAAGAAGCCTGCAGCTGTATCTGAGAACTGTTTTTTTGTTTCGCATGAAAGCATTTTTATTTTTTCTTTAAGGATTCTTCTTGCTTCTTTTTTTTCTTCCTGTATCATCTTTAATTCCTGCCTTGTAAAAAAAACTCTGTACATATAGAATAAAAGCATGAAAGATTCTTTTTTACAAGTACGTGTCTGTGAAGAAAACGAAAAATTCAGTCAGTGTGTAAAACGTGAACATGCACTTTATAAGCGGGGAAACGGAATCCGCAGCGAGTTTGAGCGGGATTACACAAGAATCCTTCATTCACTTGCCTACAGAAGATTAAAACATAAAACTCAGGTTTTCTTTGCTCCTCAGAATGATCACATCTGTACAAGAATTGAGCATGTAAATCATGTTGCATCCGTGAGCACTACAATTGCAAAATATCTGGGACTCAATACGGAACTTACTTCGGCAATTGCTATAGGTCATGATATAGGACATTCTCCCTTCGGA
>JAGABO010000071.1 GCA_017614655.1 Treponema sp.
CTAAAGAACAGAAAAAAGTGCTCGAAGAACTTTCACAGGGAAAAATTGACATTCTTGTCGGAACCCACCGGCTTTTACAGAAAGATGTTGTTTACAGCAATTTAGGGCTTCTTATAATTGACGAAGAGCAGCGGTTCGGCGTAAAGGACAAGGAGAGGCTTAAAGAAATAAAGCACAACATCGACTGCCTTGCCTTAAGTGCAACTCCTATTCCGAGAACGCTTCACATGAGCCTTTTAAAGATTCGCGACATGAGTCTTCTTACAACGCCGCCCCAGAACAGGCAGAGCGTAGAAACCGTTATCGAAGAATACAACGAAGAAAAAGTTGCCCGCGCAATAAGAAACGAAGTAAGCCGGGGAGGTCAGGTTTTTTATCTTCATAACAGGGTAGAAACTCTGGAAGAAACACGGCTTAAGCTGGAAGCAATTGTTCCTGAGCTTCTCATAGATACAGCCCACGGCCAGATGTCAAGCGAAGAACTTGATGATATTTTCAGACGCTTTAAAATGGGCGGCTTCCACGTACTTGTTGCAACTACAATCATCGAAAACGGTATCGACATTCCTAACGTCAACACGATCATCATTGACCGCTCGGACATGTATGGAATAAGCCAGCTTTATCAGCTTCGCGGACGTGTCGGACGAAGTGACAGAAAAGCCTATGCCTATCTTTTTTATCCTCAGGGAAGGGCTTTAACAGAAGTTGCAATGAAACGTCTCCGTGTTATTTCTGATTTTACCGAACTTGGTTCAGGCTTTAAGATTGCCATGAAGGATATGGAAATCCGCGGAGCAGGGAATCTTCTTGGAAAAGATCAGAGCGGGGAAGTGTATGCCGTCGGTTTTGAAATGTACCTGAATCTTCTTAACGCCGCAATTGAACGGCTTTCTGATGAAAACTGGAGCGAAGAAGGTGAAGTTCTTCTTGAACTTGAATACACGGGCTTTATTCCCGACAGCTACATTACGGATGCTCAAATTAAGATGGAAATGTACAAGAAAATTGCAGCCGTTAAAAATGATGATGAACTTGAAGCTCTTTATTCTGAACTTTTTGACCGCTTTGGTCCTGTTCCGGATGAAGTCCTTTCTCTTTTAAATCTTGCAAAAATCCGCATTGTCTGCAATAAGCTGTGCGTTCTTTCGCTTAAAGAAAAGCGTGGAAACATTACGGTTGAATTCTCACAGAAAGCACCTGTAACCATAGACGGAATAATGAAGCTCATAAAAAATGGCGGAGGAAGAATACGGCTGGACGCAAATCATCCGTCATCAATTTTCATGAAAACTGAATCAATCGACCTTAAGACTAAGAGTGATTTTATACGCGAAAAACTTGAATCTCTTCTGTAAAAGTGCCGATAAAAAAAGGTGAGGACACAATGGAAAACTCAGACAACAGTTACAAAAGGCCCACCTGGGACGAATATTTTATGGAAGTAAGCCGCACAATCGCAAAGCGTGCAACCTGCGACAGGGGAAGAAGCGGCTGCGTAATTGCAAAGGATAACCAGATTCTTGTAACCGGCTATGTAGGAAGCCCGGCCGGACTTCCGCACTGTGACGAAGCCGGACATCTTTTTCGTAAAAGCATACATTCAGACGGAAGCATTACAAACCACTGCGTGCGGACAGTACATGCAGAACAGAATGCAATCTGCCAGGCAGCAAAGCGGGGTATTGCAATTGACGGCGGAACCGTTTACTGCCGCATGACTCCCTGCAGAACCTGCGCAATGCTTATCATAAACTGCGGAATAAAGCGGGTAGTGTGCGAAAAGCACTATCACGACGAAGAAGATTCCCTCCAGATGTTTAAGCAGGCCGGCGTTAAAATCGAACATCTTGAAGATACAGTGCAGACTTACGAAAACATGTAAAAAAATATCATGACTGCACAGTATTGACACTAATATTACTATTCTGTACTATGTTACCGGTTGTTCGGTAACCGAACAACCGGTAACATAGTTTATGAGTTCAACAGAAAAACTTTCTACAAAAGAAAAAATCATACAGGCAGCTTTCTCTTTTTACCGTCCTCATCATGAGGCAAAGTTCTCGCTTTCTAAAGTTGCAGAAAAAGTAGGAATAACAAAGCCTGCAATTTACAGGCATTTTTCTACTAAAGACGTGCTTATAAAGGAAATGGAAGAAAAGGTTTTCTCTGAACTTTCACAGTGCTTTTTCAGAACCAGTACTGAAATCTTTGATTCAGAACAGGTTCTTCCGGAATTAATTGAACTTATTACAAAAAATCCGAACTATCTTCCCTTTATTTTTTCACTTGAACCGGGCTCTACTTTTGACAGACTCTTTCTTGAACTTTCCAGACGAGGCGTCCACTGCTTTGACTACCTTATAAAATCCGGCCCCATGGAAGACGTCAGTTTTTACGTTCATTCCCTGTTTGTAACTTCTGCGGTAATATCAGCAGTTTTTGGTTTTATAAAAAGAAAGTCCGAAACTCCCGAAAGCCTTATAAAAGATTTTGCTTCCAAAGTTTCTTACCTCATTCACAACGGGATTTCGGAAAATGCTGAAATTCTTTCTCCTCTCATTCTTTCAAAACTTGATGAAAAATGCCTTTCTTCCATAGAAAACCTTC
>JAGABO010000072.1 GCA_017614655.1 Treponema sp.
GATACTTTTAAGGAAATAGGAAAGCGTTTTACTTTCGGCGGTGAACCTCCAAAAGATCAGAGGGTTTATTACATCAACACAAAGGAACTTGTAGGAAATAAATACGGGACTGCTTCTCCGGTTCCGTTCCGTGTAGTTGATGCACGTGCCCGACTTGATATGGATATCGGTCTTAAATGTTTCGGTGAGTTCAGTTTCCGTATTGCAGACCCGATTCTCTTTTACACAAATGTCTGTGCCAACGTAACGGAAAGCTATAAGCGTGATTCAATAGAAAGTCAGCTTCGTACGGAACTTCTTACTGCATTACAGCCGGCTTTTGCACGACTTTCGGAAAAGGGAATCCGTTATTCAGCAGTGCCAGGACATACGGCAGAACTTGCAGAATTCTTAAATCAGGAGCTTACTGCAAAATGGAGAAAACTCCGCGGACTTGAAATTGTTTCCTTCGGTATTTCTTCGCTTAAGGCAGATGAAGAAGACGAGAAGAGAATCAAGATGCTGCAGGAAACTGCCGCTTACACAGATCCGACTATGGCTGCTGCACGTATTGTCGGCGCTCAGGCAACGGCTATGGAAACTGCTGCCGGAAATACAAACGGTGCTGTAAATGCTTTTATGGGAATGGGAATGGCAGGACAGGCAGGCGGAGCAAATGCACAGAATCTTTTTGCAATGGGTGCAAAACAGGCTGCTTCTGCTGCAGGTGGCGGTTCAGGTGCTGCGTCAGCTTCTGGCTGGAAGTGTCCTAAGTGTGGCTCGTCTGCTTCGGGAAAATTCTGCCCTGAATGCGGAACTCCAAAACCGCAGGAAGCCGGATGGACATGCAGCTGTGGTGCCGTAAACAAAGGTAAGTTCTGTTCTGAATGTGGAAAGCAAAAGCCTGCAGGAGCACCTCTTTATAAATGTGACAAGTGCGGCTGGGAACCGGAAGATCCACATAAACCGCCTAAGTTCTGCCCTGAATGCGGAGACCCTTTTGATACCGGTGACATTGTCGGTTAAGGAGTTTTTGTGGATATCGTAGAATACAAATGTCCTAACTGTACGGCAGATTTAAAGTTTGTTCCGTCTTCTCAAAAACTGTGCTGTGAATATTGCGGCGGCTCCTTTACTATAGAAGAAGTAAAAAAACTGTTCGAAAAAAATGAAGCAGCTCTGGATAAAGAAGAGGCGGCTAAGAATCAGAAAGAGAAGAAGACTTCAAAAGAAGCAGACGGCTCTGATGATTTTACTAAGGAGACAAAGCTCTATCACTGTTCAAGCTGCGGTGCCGAAATCATGGCAACTGATGAGCAGACGGCTTTGTTCTGTTATTACTGTCACAATCCTGTAATTCTTTCGGGTAAGATGACGGGAAAATACAGACCTCAGAAAATCATTTCGTTTAAGATAGACAGGAATGAAGCCGTAGAAAAATTCAAGAAGTGGTGCTTTAAAACTTTTGTTCCCAGGAGTTTTAAAACGGAACAGCAGCTGGAAAAAATAACCGGTCTTTATGTTCCGTTCTGGCTTGCTGACTGTACCATGAATATTGATTATGAAGCACTCGGAAAAACAATCAGAACCTGGAGCAGCAAAAACTATGACTATATTCAGACAAAGGAATTCAGGGTTCTTCGAAAAGGAACGTTGAGTGTAGAAAAAATTCCTGCTGACGGTTCAAAGCGCATTGATGATGAACTTATGGAATCAATTGAGCCTTTTGACTACAGTGCCCTCAGGGATTTTTCCATGTCTTATCTGAGCGGATTTTATGCCGAGAAGTTTGACATGGATAAGGAAGATATGCTTCCCCACATAAAAGAGCGGATTGATAAAACCTGCCAGAAAGCCGTAAACCATTCAATTTTCGGATACAATTCTGTTACTCCGGTAAGGCAGGATTTTTCTTTAACCAGGGCAGAAATGAATTACGCAATGCTTCCGGTCTGGTTTATGAGTTACAAATACAAGGATAAAGTTTACGAGTTTGTATTAAACGGGCAGACCGGGAAAATTGCCGGAACTCCTCCGGTGGATACAGGTAAACTCAGAAAGGTTACCTGGGCAATTGCTGCGGCTGTAACTTTAGTTTCGTACTTTGCCGGCGGCTTGATTCTTGGAGGTATATTTTGAGTGAAGATAAGAAATCAGATAACGGTATTAAGTGGTGTATAACAGGTGGTATTCTTCTTGCAGCTGCAGTTATCGGTGCCTGGTTCTTTTCTAAAGTTCAGATAAATGTTGTAAATGATGCAAAAGGTTTTGACGGTGATTCTGTAAAAAGCGTTTTCTGTGAGTCTGATGTTCAGGAAAGATTTTTTTCTGATGAAGAAATTCTTGAACTTTGCAGGGAAGTAAGGAAAACTTCGGAGAAGATAAAGCTCAACATAATGATTTATGCAGGCCGAATCCCGATGAATGATTCTTATGTAAAAGAATTTGCTGATTCCTGCTACGATAAAACTTACGGAGAAGATACCGACGGACTTTTTTATTATCTTGATATGACCGGAAAAAAGCCTGCCTTCGATTATGTTTCTACAAGCGGCCGTGCGGTGTTGTATTATGAAAAAGCCCGTGAAGATATTTTCTATGAACTTGATAATTATCTTCCGTCATCGTCTGATGTACAGATGTACGGATATGAGCGCTATCGGAAAGATATAAAGGCGGCCGTTTTAAGGTTCCTTGAGTGTCTTGAATATTTTGCAGAAAATTATAAGGAATCTTCGTATTATTATAAGGGAGCAGCTACAGGAAAGTATGTGTTTTCTGTAAACGGAACTTTATATGTTACAGCCTCACGTCCTCCGATTCAGAAGTTTTATCTGATGCTCGCAGGTCTTGTTTTTGGAGTGATTGTTTCGCTTGTTGTATCTTATGTGATAAAGGCAAAATACCGCTTTATTTCTCCTTTAAGCAGTGATGTATATGTTCCGGAAGACGGACTTGCACTTGAGCAGAATGATGTGTTTATTCGTGAGTACACGACGAAGCACTATAATCCGCCTGCATCTTCTTCGGGCGGAGGCAGCGGACACGGTCATTCCGGCGGCGGTACACACGGAGGCGGCGGCCACCACAGGTAAAAAGTGCGTGAATTGTCTACGGTCTTGTGTAAAAATTAGAATTTATATTTAATAAGGTTAAGACCTTAAAAACAATCTTTATAATGGAGAAAGTTAAAATGAAAAAAATCTTATTAGTATTAGCATCAGTCTTTTTAATTTCGTGTACTGATGAAGATAAGGAGCAGTTATTAAACGCATTTGAACAGACAGAAAGCCCGGTACAGGAAAACACAGAAACTACTGAAAATACTGGAAACACTGAGACAACAGATACAACTGAAAACACTGAGACAACAGAAAATACAGAAAATTCTGAAACGACAGAACCAGTAGAAGAAAATATAACTATAGAAAATAATACTGAATTTTTAACTTTGCACATAGAAGGATATGATAGTGAACAACAATTTGTTATGAGATATGACTTAGGACCTTATTCATCAACACGTGCAGTAATAA
>JAGABO010000073.1 GCA_017614655.1 Treponema sp.
GCTGTTGGGTTTATAAGAAATACAACCATCACTTCCTATACTATGTGTGAGGTAGACGAATGAGCATTTTGGAAGCAGATCATGTATCAATCCGCTACTTGACAGGAGATTTCAGAGATATCGGAATCAAGGAATATATCCTTCGGCATATAAAACATGATTATCATGTTACAGAATTTTGGGCAGATCGCGATATAAGCTTCACCTTAGAGCGGAGCGAAATGCTGGGTATTATCGGATCCAATGGCGCGGGGAAGAGTACGATCCTTAAGATTCTGACCGGTGTACTTAATCCCACGGAAGGTGAAGTTGTAACCGAAGACCAGATCCGTGCTTACGAAAAAGAAATGCGCGAAAAAGGCGTAGGTACCGGTGGCGTTGTTCCGGAGAAAAAAGAAGATCTGTCTGCAGAAGAAGCAAAGCCTGCTTCAAAAGCATCAAAGGCTTCTTCACTTGCAAAGGAAGCAGCTGCAAAACCGTCTGCGGAGGATCTTTTCTAAATGAAGGTTTACACTGCTCTCGGGCTTGGGTCTAACAGGGAGTATGAAGGACTCAGCTGTCCTTCTCTTCTTGGAAGGGCAGTTAAGGAACTTTCTTCATACATGGAAGAAGTTCAGATTTCTTCCGTATATTTAAGCCGTGCCATGTATTTAGAAAATCAGGCTGATTTCTATAACATGGTGCTTACAGGTTTCTTTGACGGAAAACCAGAAGAGCTTTTGTCTAAAATCAACGGAACGGAAGCTCTTCTTGGCCGCGACAGAAGCCGTGAAGTCCGTAACGGATGTCGTTCTATGGATATAGACATAGAACTGTTCGGGCTTCAGAAAATAAGTACCCCATGTCTTCAAATACCTCATCCGAGGTTTTGTGAAAGGGCATTTGTCTTAAAACCTTTGCTTGAGGTTTTTGAAAAAAATGCCGATATAAATAGTAATCAGGGTTGTCTTGGAACAGATGTTTCCGGAGGAAGACAGCTTCTGTATGGTGCCGAATTTATAAAGACTTTGCTTCAGAAAAAAGAGCTGAAGGAACAGGAAATAAGGAAAATCATCGGTCATGATGAATTCCTTAAAAAGTATCTGTAATTCTTTATAAGCCGGTACTTATTATTTAATGAGGATACTTATGACACAGACCGTAACCGGTACAGCAGCAAAAAGAAAATTTACTACACAGACTTTTGACGGACCGCTTGACCTTCTTTTACAGCTTATACGCGAAAATTCAATCAATATTTACGATATTCCGATTGCAGAAATAACGGAGCAGTTCTTAGATTATCTTGATTATGCCGTAGAACTTGACCTTCAGGATTTAAGCGACTTCTATGTAATGGCCGCAAAACTTGTTCACATAAAGAGCCTTATGCTTCTTCCTGTAGAAGTTAAATACGAAGAAGGCGACAGTATGGAAGATCCCCGCGAAGAGCTTGTTCAGCAGCTTATTGAATACCAGAGGTTTAAAAAACTGTCCGTTCTTATGGAAGAACAGGAAGAGCAGCTTGAATGGAGTTTTGACCGCAAGAAAATAGAAAGAACCCTTCCTTTCGAAAATGATGATTCCCAGTGGGAAAAAGTTGATACATGGTCCCTGCTTCAGGATATGCAGAAAATTTTCCGCAATATAACGAATGTTGCGTCTGATGAACGTATCCTTAACATGGACGAAAAAATCACGCCGAACGAAAAAATCGCCCTTATGAATGAACTTCTTGACAAAAACGGCGAATGTATGTTTACAGATCTTATCACCAGACATGGAAATGAACTTGACGTAGTTTGTGCATTTATGGCAATCTTAGAAGCCGTAAAGTTAAAGCTCGCTGATATTTTACAGAATAAAATGTTTGGGGATATAAAGATATGCAGGAAGAAAAAGGCGGCGTAGAAAATCAGGAAGCCGCAGAAAAAGAAAGTGCTGCAGTAAATCAGGAGGCCGCAGAAACTGTGGCTTCCGAAAATGATGCTTCAATCCTGAAGGAAGCTGTTCTTGCTACCGGAAAAGACGAAGCTTTTTCTGATGACGAAGAAGAAGTTCCGGAAGAAGAGCAGGGACCTAAATTAGAAGACCTTGACGAAAACGGAAAGACTGCTCTTGTAGAGACTGTTCTTTTTCTGGAAAGCGACAGCCGTAACGAAGAAGCCCTTTCTCAGATTACGGGGCTTTCTGTAGAAGACGTTAAAAAAGCCCTCGAAAACCTTACAGAAAAATATTCTTCAGAAGACTCGGGAATTGAACTTGTCATGAAACTCGGAGGCTGGCTCCTTTCTCCGAAGAGGTCAAGTTTTGATTTTGTAAAGGAACGCTATGGAAAGAAAAACGAAGGCCGCTTAAGCCGCGCTGCAATAGAAACACTTTCCATCATTGCCTATTCTCAGCCGATTACAAGGCCCGAAATCGAAAGCATAAGGCATGTAAGTGCCGATACGATGATTCGTCTTTTACTGGACAGAAAGCTCATAAAGAAAGTGGGAGAAAAGGATGTTCCCGGACGCCCTACAATGTACGGAACTACACCGGAATTCCTGGAATTCTTCCACCTCCAGTCAATTGCAGAACTGCCGCAGCTCGAAGAAGAAGAACAGAAGAGGTTCGAACTTGCAAGATAATGATTCAGCAATGCGGCTTCAGCTATTTATGGCAAGATGCGGATTTGCAAGCCGACGTGCAAGCGAAAAAGTTATACTCGAAGGCAGGGTTTCTGTTAACGGAAAACAGGTTACGGAACTGGGTACAAGGGTTACCCCGGAAGATGAAGTTACCGTAGACGGAAAAAAACTTACCCTGGAAGCAGAAAAACGCTATGTCCTCCTTAATAAGCCGAAGGGCTATGTCTGTTCCATGAAGGACGAAAAGGACAGGATGACGGCCGCTTCCCTCTTAAAGGACCGCTATCCTGAACGCCTTTACAATGTTGGCCGCCTTGATATGTTTTCTACGGGTCTTATTATTTTTACAAACGACGGAGATTTTGCGGCCCTTCTTTCGCATCCGTCTGCTGAACTCGAAAAAGAATACATTGTAGAAACAAGCCTTCCTTTTCCAAGGAACCTTGCAGAAGAATTCATGAAGGGTATCCGTATTGATAATGTTTTTTACCGTGCAAAAGATGCTGTTGAACTTAATTCACACAGAATGAAGGTTGTCCTTGTCGAAGGAAAAAACCGGGAAATCAGGCGCGTCTTTGAATCCAAAGAAATCGGCATTAAGTCGTTAAAACGCGTTCGTATCGGCTGTGTCGGAATTGGAAGCCTTAAAGAAGGAGAATCCCGCGAGCTTTCTAAGGAAGAAGTTGCTTCTCTCAAAAAGCTCTGCGCTTCATATTCATATTAACTGGGGTATAAAAAATGGTTGTTGCTATTGACGGACCTGCCGGAACCGGAAAAAGTACTGTAGCTCACAGGGTTGCAGATCAAACCGGTCTTGTTTTTCTTAACAGCGGAAGCTTTTACAGGGCACTTGCACTTGCGTTAATCGAGAATTCGGTTAATCTTGATGACGAGGAAGCCGTTGTTTCTTTTGCCTTAAAGCAGAAACTTGATTACGTTAATTCCCGTCTTATCCTTAACGGAACTGATGTTGATGATCTGCTTCATCAGGATAAGGTCGATGCCTGTGTTTCAAAGGTGTCTTCTGTTGTAAGGCTCCGTCACTTTGTAAATGACCGTATGCGCACAATAGTTAAGTCGCTTGATATCATCTGCGAAGGCCGGGACATGACTACGGTTGTCTTTCCTGATGCAGAAGTTAAGGTTTATCTTGATGCAAGTATTGACGTTCAGGCACAGCGCCGCTTTGATCAGGGAGTAAGTAACCTTACTCTGGAAGAAATCAAAAAGGCAATTATTGAACGTGATGAAATGGACAGGCATAAGGCAGAAGGTTCTCTAAAACGTGCACCGGATGCTCTTTATATCGACACTTCTCACTTGACGATTGACGATGTTTGTGCGATAATTGTAAATAAAATTCATCAAAAAGGGTTTAATATGGAACAGAAGGAAGTGGAACAGAATGTAGCCCAGGGTTCCGGCGACATTTACACACAATTGGAAGCATCTATCAACAAGATGGAACCTGTTGAAAACGGTGCCAATGTTCAGGGTACTGTTGTGGCCGTTACGGACGATACAGTTTTTGTAGATGTAAACTGTAAGTCAGAAGGAAAGATTCCTGTATCGGAATTTGCCGGGGAATTGCCTTCGGTAGGTTATGTAATTAATGTTTTCCTTATCGATCATTTTGGAAAGAACGGTCCTGTAGTTTCTAAAATTAAGGCAGACGAAAAACGTCTCTGGGAAGAGTTTAAGGTTGCTTTTGAACAGAAACTTCCTGTAGACGGAACAGTTACTTCGCTCACAAAGGGCGGATATATGGTTAACCTCGGCGGTGGAATCAGCGCATTCCTCCCTATCAGCCAGGCAGACAGCCAGAAGGTAGAAAAAGAAGACAAGCTTGTTGGACTTAAGGCAAAGTTCTATATTGAACGCCTCTATTCTAACGGAAAGCGCAATGTTGTCGTAAACCGCCGCAAGTATCTCGAAGAACAGATTAACGTAAACCGCGACAAGTTCTTTAACGAAGTTAAGATCGGTGACTCTGTAAAGGGAACCGTAAAGAGCTTTACAAGCTTCGGTGCATTTATTGACCTCGGTGGTTTTGACGGACTTCTTCACATCAATGACATGAGCTGGGGACACGTTACCCGTCCGAAGGATTTCGTAAAGAAAGGACAGGAAATCGAACTTAAGGTTATCCGCCTTGATCCGGAAGGAAAGAGAATTAACCTCTCTCTCAAGCATTTCTCAGAAGATCCGTGGATGCACTTCGAAGACAGATATCACGTTAATGACATAGTAAAGGGTAAGGTTACAAAACTTACAGAATTCGGTGCATTTATCGAACTCGAAGAAGGAATCGAAGGTCTTGCTCATATTTCTGAGTTCAGCTGGACAAAGAAAATCAACAAGCCTGCCGATATGGTTCAGGAAGGTGATGAAGTTGAATGCATGATCCTCGGTTATGACATTCAGGCCGGCCGTGTTTCTCTCGGACTTAAGCAGGTTACTGCAAATCCATGGGATACAATCACAGAAAAGTATCCGGTCGGAACACGCGTTAACGGAAAAGTTGTTAAGATTACAAACAGCGGTGCATTCATTCAGCTCGAAGAAGGAATTGACGCTTTCCTCGCAGGTGAAGATCTTTCATGGACAAAGAAAGTTAAGCATCCTGGAAGCGAAATCAAGGCAGATCAGGATCTCGAAGTTATCGTTACTGAGTGTTCTCCTGAGCAGCACAGAATCCGCGTAGGTGTTAAGCAGCTTACAGACAATCCTTGGATTGCATTTGCTAAGGATCACAAAGCTGGTTCTACACTCGAAGGCGAAGTTACTTCAATTACAGATTTCGGAATCTTTGTTAAGGCTCCGGAAGGAATCGAAGGTCTCGTAAACAAGGCAAACCTTAGCGAAGACCGCGAAACTCCGTTTGAAGAAGCTGTAAAGAAGTACAACGTTGGAGACAAGGTAAACGTTTATGTTGTTTCTGTTGATGTAGACAAAGAAAAGGTTGCTTTCTCCGTACGTGAATATAAGCGTGCTCAGGAGCGTTCTGAGATTTCTCAGTATATGTCTTCAAGCAATGATGATGACGGTGCTTACACAATCGGTGACAGCATCAAAAATCGCAGCGGAGAAAACTAATTTAATCCGATGAGTGAAACAGCAGGAACGGAAAATACCGTAGTCTTAGAAAAGCTCAGATCACTCATCGAGATTAACAACCGCATAAATTTAAATTTTACAAATCCTGATTCGCTTCTTGTCTCTGTACTTGAATCGGTGATGGCAATTGTAAAATGCGAATCTGGCTCGATCATCCTTGCTCACCGTGAGGATGACATCCTTCACTTCGAAATTGCACTTGGTCCCAAGTCGGCCCTCCTTAAAAAAGTCAAGGTAGATAAAAACAGTATCGCAGGGTGGGTTTACAAAAATAAAAAATCACAGATCATCAACAGCGTTAAAGATGACGAACGCTTTAATGATGCCGTCCAGATAAAAACAAACTACATTACACGCAACATGATTGCGTTCCCGATGATTGTAGAAGATGAATGTCTGGGTGTTATAGAACTTCTTAATAAGGCTGATGATTCTGATTTTACTGTTTCTGACATGGGAATTCTTGAA
>JAGABO010000002.1 GCA_017614655.1 Treponema sp.
AGAACTTTTAAAACTTATAGCGGAACTTAATGCAGACAAAACCGTTCACGGAATTTTAGTTCAGCTCCCGCTTCCGAAACACATCGACGAAGAAAAAGTCATCAACGCAATCAGCCCCGAAAAAGACGTAGACGGATTTCATCCTGTAAATGCAGGAAAACTTTTAATCGGCACAAAAGCATTCCTTCCGTGTACGCCGCATGGTGTCTGTGTTCTTCTTAAAAAAGCGGGCGTAAAAACTGACGGAGCAAATGTTGTAATCATCGGCCGCAGTAATATTGTAGGAAAGCCGCTTGCACTTCTTCTTTCGCGCCGTGAATACAACGCAACCGTTACAATCTGCCACACCGGAACAAAAAATCTGGAAGAGTTCACAAAGAAGGCAGACATCGTAATTGCTGCAACCGGCCATCTTCACACGCTTACTGCCGGAATGATAAAGCCGGGCGCCTGTGTAATTGACGTTGGCGTTAACCGTATTCCGGACAGCACAAAAAAGTCGGGCTTCCGCCTTGCCGGTGACACTGATTTTGAAGACTTAAAGGAAACTGCAGGCTTCATTACTCCTGTTCCGGGCGGAGTTGGGCCAATGACAATCGCAATGCTTATCTATAATACACTCGAAGCTGCAGAAAATACTCTGTAAGCTTTGAACAAGGAACTGCACATGCTTGATATTCAGAGTACACCTGATACACGCGAGATACCTCTAAAAAAAGCCGGGGTAAAGAACCTGCGTTATCCGGTGAGCATAATGGACAAGGCATCGGGAAGTCAGAGTACTACGGCAACGGTGGATCTTTTTGTAAACCTTCCGCATGACTACAAGGGAACCCACATGAGCCGTTTTGTAGAAGCCTTTCACCGTCATCATGAAAACCTCGGCATGAAGCAGTTTCTTTCCATGCTCGAAGAAATCCGCGTTAAGCTTGATGCAGAGCGTGCTTTCGGAAGCATGAGTTTTCCTTTCTTTATGAGGAAGAAAGCTCCAGTTTCCGGGGCAGAAAGCATCATGGAATACAGATGTACGTACGAGGGAGAAGTAAGTGCAGACTTACAGAAGTTTTTCTTAAAGATAAAGGTTCCGGTTACTACAGTGTGTCCGTGTTCAAAAGCAATCAGCGAATATGGTGCACATAACCAGCGGGGAATGGTTACGGTAACGCTTCAGAATACAAGCCTTTTCTGGATGGAAGATGTGATTGAACTTGTTGAACAGAGTGCAAGCTGCGGACTTTATTCCATATTGAAGCGTCCCGATGAAAAGTGGGTGACCGAGCATGCTTATGACAATCCGCGTTTCGTAGAAGATGTCGTGCGCGAAGTGTGCGTTGCCTTAAAAGCCTTTGGCAAATGCGAAAAGCCGTTTACCTGGTTTTGTGTTGAATGTGAAAACTACGAAAGCATTCATAATCACAATGCCTATGCGTGTGCGGAGTATTCTCTGTAAAACTGATTCCAGGATCAGAAGAAGAAAATCAGTATGAAAAAACTTTTGCTTGCTTTCTGTGTTCCTGCCTTATAAAATTGATTATGGAATCAGAAGGAGGAAATTTGTATGAAAAAGTTTTTTCTTTTTATTTGTCTGGTTATGTTCTGTGGCTGTGCAGAAAACGAAACTGCTGCCGGAAAAACAGGCTATGATTTAGAAATTGATTCAGTCAATGAAACGGTTGCCGAAGAAATCACCTTTAACGGAAAAAAGTACTCCCTTACTTTTGATGATGAATTTTCTTCGGACACAATGGATACGACAAGGTGGAGCTATTCTCCGGAAATGGTACGTCAGGGAAAAAACGGCTGGGGCGGCTGGTGGAAGAATAAATGCAGCTCATTTAAAGACGGAAACTATATCAGTACCTGCACGATTGATGATAAAGGAACTCCGGTAAGCGGTGCCATTCAGACTAACGGAAAATTTGAACAGGCCTTCGGACTTTACCACATCCGCTTTAAGGTAGAAAAAGCTTACGGTCTCTGGTACGCCTTCTGGCTTTTGTGTGACAGTATGGGAAACGATCTTACGGGCGACGGCAGTGCAAAAGACGGAGCCGAACTTGATATTTTTGAAGTCGTTCCCGGAGCAGACAGGGAAAACAATCTTGCTGATTTTGGAATGAGCGTTCACTGGGACGGCTATGATGAGAAAAACTTAAAGAGTGCAAGTGATTTTACACATCCTCTCGGTGATGATTTTTACGGAAAGTACCATGAAGTCTGGTATCTCTGGGATAAAGACGGCTATAAGTTTTACATGGATGGTACCGGCGAAGAAAACCTTATTTTTGATTTCCCCGCTGAACAGTACGGAAAAGAGGCCTGCGAAGAGCCGTGCTACATGATTCTTTCTGCTGAATACGGAATCTGGGGCGGCGAAATCAATTCGAAGATGCTTCCTGCTCATTTTTATGTTGACTACGTGCGCGTCTACGAAGAAGCCTCGGAGTAAGTAATAGAAGATAAGTGTAAAATCTGCTATACTTTTTGCTATGACTTATTTCTTTGAAACTTACGGCTGTGAAATGAATATTGCAGAATCTGCTTCGGTTGAACAGATTTTTATTTCCCGCAGCTGGACAAAGGCTTCCTG
Organism: Treponema sp.; assembly: GCA_017614655.1. Lineage (GTDB taxonomy): Bacteria > Spirochaetota > Spirochaetia > Treponematales > Treponemataceae > Treponema_D. The sequence goes on from JAGABO010000002.1 coordinate 2,591, forward strand.
CTGCGAAGAGGCAGATGCCGTAATCATAAATACCTGTTCCGTCCGTGCTACCGCAGAGACGCGTATTTTTGGCCGTCTTGGTTTTTATGCCGGACTTAAAAAAGTAAGGCTCGGCGAAAAGGATGCAAAATCAAGAAGTGACGAAATGAAGAAGGCCGCCGAGTTTGTTCAGAAAAACGGAATCCGTCCGCTTACGCTCATTGTCATGGGCTGCATGGCAGAACGCCTTTTAAATTCACTTAAGAAAGATTTTCCTGTTGTTGATTACGTTGTCGGAACTTACGCAAAGAATAAATTCGGCGACATCATTACGGCTGTAGAAGAAGGACAGAAGCCTGTTCAGATAGAAGAAGAGCCGGTTTATGTTTTTGCAGAAACTTCTTATGAGGAAGGTGCGTTTTCTACATTCGTTCCGATTATGCACGGCTGTAATAATTTCTGCTCGTACTGCATCGTGCCTTATGTGCGCGGCCGTGAGGTGTCGCGCCCTGTAAATGAAATTCTTCATGAGCTTGATGTGCTTTCTTCGCGCGGTGTAAAGGAAAT
>JAGABO010000074.1 GCA_017614655.1 Treponema sp.
ATTGAATGTAAGCGAAAGCCGCATAAGTCAGCTTCATACAAAGGCAAACTTAAGGCTTCGTGCAAAGCTTACCGGAATACGAAAGGGAATATTCTAGGATCTTACAGTGGTTACACTTGAATCAATCCGTTCAGAAATGGAAAAGCGGCTTGGAATTGACCGCGAGATTCACACAATAGAAGTCATTGCAGACTCTATAGATGAGTGTCTTCAGGATGCAAGTGTTCAGCTTGATACAAAAGTTCAGAATCTTGAGTACGAAGTTGAGCAGAAGGGCTCTCCGGGAGTTCTGGGACTTGCAAAGAAACCGTGGAAGATTCGTGTTTATGAAAATCCCGAAACCGTCAGACTCAAGAAAAAGACCGAGGATGAACTTCTCTTTGGCGGTGAACAGGCCGTTGAAGAAGTTAAGATTGTCGATAAAGACGGATATTATTATATCCACCGCTTTGGTCCGGATATCTGCTTAAAAGTTACCCTTCCTGTCGGAAGCGGTAAAAATGTTTCCGAAAAAGATGTCCTGAGTTCCGTTAAACGTCCGGATACTCTTACCATAGACGAAGAAGCAATCAAAAAAGCATGCCGAAGCGGAACCAACGGCGGTTATGTTGAAGTCGGTACCTATGAGCGTGTTCCGGCTGGAGATGCAATTATGTCTGTTGATGTTTCTTCAGACGAAATGCTTGTTACAATTACGGTTTCTCCACCTACGGCCAGCGGCTCAGAAATCAGCATTGATCAGATAAAAAGGTCTCTTACAACCCAGGGAGTTGTTGCCGGAGTCGAAGATGATAAGATTATCGAATTTGTTGACAACCCTGTTTATAATGCACCGTATGAAGTTGCAGCAGCCGTTCAGCCGATACACGGACGGGACGCATATATTGCCTATAACTTTGAAACAGACCGTTCAAAACTTAAACTCAAGGAATCAGAAAGCGGTCAGGTTGACTTTAAGGAACTTAACCTTATTCAGAACGTTGTTGCCGGCCAGCCTCTTGCACAGAAAATGCTTCCTCAGCGCGGTAAGGGCGGAAAGACTGTATTTGGCCGCTATCTGGAAGCAAAGAACGGAAAAGACATCAACATTCCTCTCGGTCAGAACGTAAAGCTTGATGCAGACGGACGAACTGTAATTGCAGAAAAGAACGGTCAGGTTCTCCTTGTAAACGGAAGAATTACCGTAGAAGAAGTAATCGAATATCCTGGAATCAATATCAAGAGCGGTAACGTTACCTTCATGGGAACTGTTATTGTACGCGGAAACGTAGAAGACGGATTTGATGTAAAAGCCAACGGAAATATCGAAGTTTATGGTTCTGTAGGAAACTGCCGTCTTGAAGCAGAAGGTGATATTGTTATTTCTCAGGGTGTCATGGGACGTGATGAAGGATACATTTCAAGTCCGAAGTCTGTCTGGGCAAGATTCATTCAGAATGCAAAGGTTGAAGCAGGCGACTATGTTGTTGTTAACGATAACATAATGAACAGTGAAGTTTCTGCCATGAAGAAAATCCTTGTCCGCGGAAAACGTGCGCAGATTATCGGCGGTCATCTTTTTGCTACGGAAGAAATCTCTGCAAAGAATATCGGTTCTCCTGGAGGAGGAACGGAAACTGTCCTCGAAGTAGGTTTTGACCCTAAGGCAAAGCAGAGGCTTATAGAACTTCAGGAAATGCAGTCTAACTCCATGAAGCAGCTGGAAGACATAGACCTTAACATAGCAACTCTTGAAAACCAGATGAAAATCAGACGTTCGCTTCCTAAGGAAAAGGAAGAAACTCTTGGAAAACTTCGTGCGCAGAAGGCCGAAATCGAACAGTCCTGCGATGAATGGTCAGAGGAAATCAATTCAATTCAGGCGCGTGTGCGTGAGCTTAAAGTTGTCGGAAAGGTCAATGCAAGCGGTACTGTTTATGCAGGAACAAAAATATTTGTCCGTGACGAAAAGGACGAAGTTAAGAGTGATGTAAAGGCCTGCTGCTTCTACTACGAAAACGGTTTTGTACGCCGCGGAAAATATAATGCAGATGAAGTAACTCAGAACGTGGAGGGTCCGGATGGCTATACAACCGATTGATCTTTCCACTGTTTACTCTCAGATGGATAACGTTTCAAAAATCAACGGTGCTCAGGTTCAGGCTTCCCAGCAGGTTTCCAAGGAGCATGTAGAAAAACTTCAGAACCAGGAGTTTCAGGCAAAGGGTGATGTTCATGCAATTTCCGAACAGAAGCATGAAGATAACCGCATAAAAAATGAATCAAGAGGTTCCGGCGGCGGTGAGGCTTCTGCTTCAAAGAAAGATTCCGGCGATAAAGAATCAGAAGAAAAACCTGCCGTGAAAGAGTTAAAGGATCCCCGTATCGGGCGTTTTATTGATATAATGGGGTAGCCTGTGTCGTCCCAGTTTCTTGCAATAACCGGCGTTTTTGTAATTATTTTTAATCTTGTGATGTGGATAGTTTTTGCCGTTAAGTTTAAGAAAATTTTTTCCACAGAAGATACAATAACCGAAGTCCGTAACAACATAAATGAACTTGAAAAATCTCTTTATCAGAATTTTACAAGAGTTATTGATATAGCCGATGATAAAATAAAAAAACTTAAGTCTGTATCTGCAGAAGCTGAACGCAGAATTCAGGAGTAC
>JAGABO010000075.1 GCA_017614655.1 Treponema sp.
AAAATCAGGGTATAGTTTTTTTTATTTATTCTTCGTCATCTACGCCGGGAAGGAAGCTTTCTACTGTTCTTTTGAATGCTTCTGCGTTTCCTGATGCAGTCTTAAAGAGATACGGGCTTGCGCTGCATTTTACGACATTATCCATGGAACCCTTTTCCGGTGGATAAGTCATTACGGTAACAGTCTCATCTGCTGTAGAAAGTTCTGCAACAGCAATTGGTTCTGCTGCTGTAGGTTCTGCATCATCACTGAGCCATGAGTTTGCCGTCATGCTTGAAATTCCGTCTACAAAGAATACAACTTTAGACTGGTCAAGTTCCATTTCTTCTTTGCCGACAACAAACCACTTTGTCTGAGGAATCTCTGTATCAGTCTGCGGAACGGCAACTTTCTTAAGAGTATATTCACCGTCTGCATTCTTTATGTGGATGCTGTTGATCAAAGATATGCCGACTGAATAAGCTGTTTTTGTACGGATCGCATCTTTTGTGAAAGTAAAGAGAGACTTAAGTCCCTGAGCAATAATCTGAACGGATGAAGAACTGTCGATGAGAGCGTAACACTGTGTTCCGTTAGGAGTGTCTTTACCGATGCAGATTGTACGAACAGTCTTTCCGCCGGAGAGAGCTTCGACCTTGATGATTTTTTCATCCGTAAGGTCATAGCGTTCTTTGTCTCCGGAAGAAGTTGCAGTGCCAAGAACCTTAACTGTTGAAACGGCATTTACAAATGATTTTATGAGAGGTTCATTTGTTGCGTAATTACCCCAGTACCATGCTCCGTCTTTTATTTCGAGCGTAATATCCTTTTCTGGATTTGACGGATATGAAATTTTTAAGCAGTCGATTTCACCTTTGACAGAAAGAGTTTTCATTGAGTTTTTTCCATCGAATGAAATCTGAAGAATGTATATAAAGAGAAAAACTGCAATCAGTCCAAGAAGAACTGTTTTTCTGTTAAGAAACTTTTTCATTATTTCTGCTCCTCTTTTGAAATCTGTCTTGGATCTTCAGGATTATAGAACTGCCTGATTCTGTCTTTCTTGTTTTTGCGTGCAAGAAGAACAAGGATTCCTGCAACTGCAACAAGAACTGCAAGTCCGAGTTTGTTGAACCATTCAGCGATGCGTTCTGCAAGGAGACTGGATTCTTCAAGTTCGTTCATGCTGAGTGCTTTTGTGCGCATCAGACAGAAGTCTTCGTTTCCGTTCATGTAGTCAACTGCATTGCGGAGGAAGAGTGCAACAGGCGTATTTGAATTAGGACTAGAAATAATTTGTGAAGTCGTTATCAATGATGTTGGAATTACAAGAACCTTTCCGCTTTGTGTGCTTTCTGCAATGTGGTTTTTAACTGTAAAATCATTCTGTGTGTTTTCAGAATTTTCTTCTGATTCACTCGGATTTTTGTCAAAGGCACTCTTGAATTTTCCTTCAAGAAGAACTGCAAGGTTTTTCTGTGAAAGCTTGTCGTCTTCCGGCGGGAAAATCATGCGAAGATTTAAGATTTCAGATGGATCTGTGCTTTCCCATGCTTTAGTTGAACTCTTTGCAAGAACGGTTACTTTAACGTTTTCATCATTTTCTGCTGCAGTTGTGTCGATTGCCGATGCATTTATGAAGAAAACGTAGTTAAGGTTGTTTGTGATGGCATGATCCTGATTAAGGCTTTCCTTTTTAAGAACAGGAATATAATAAAGATTTACTTTTCCATACTGATCATCATCTGTTGAATAGCATTCTTTATCGAAGACGTAATTTTCGCCCGTAGTTACACCGTAGTTTGTAAGAAGTTTTTCCAGTCCGTTATTTATCTTCATAAACTGCGGCTGCTGGTATTTTGTCTGCGGCATGACGATGTCGTATGAATCAGTAAAGATGATGAGGTTTCCGCCGGAAAGTACGAACTGGTCAATTTTGTAAAGTTCAGCATCTGTAAATTCACCTTTTGCACCGTTAATGATAAGGTTTGTTACATTTGCCGGAATATCATTTTCTGCAAGATTAAGATCTTCAAGAGAATAAACGTCTCCAAGCATTGCAGCGAAGTTACCTGCACCTTCTTCGTTATCAGAAGAGTCATGTTCTCCGTGTCCTGTTGAATAGGCGATGCTGCTTGTTTTTGAAACAAGGTTCAGGATTCCCTGATTAATGTTTTCTTCTATTGATTCAAGTCCGAGAACTGCCCACTGGAAAATCATGTTCTGGATTCTAACTGGAACTGTGAATACTTTGTCGCCGTAAGAAAGAACAAGACCGAATGCTCCGCTTACCTTTTCTCCGTCTTTATCTTTCCAGCTGAGTTCCTGTACTCCATAATCACGGGATGCATCTTCTGCCTGTTTTGTGTCGGCATTAACTTTTTCGAACTCAAGACGACCGTTGTACTTTGTGTTGATTTTGTTAAATGCTTCAGAAACTGCATTCTCTACATTCGAAAGATTTGCAATTCTAAATGCGTTCAATGAATCAGACTTGTAAAGCGTTAACTTGATTTTTCCATCAAGACCTGCAAGAGCATTTGTGTTGTAAATGATTTTTGAAATTGCAGTAGTGATTTTGTATTCAAGACCTGATGTTGAATTAATTCCGTCAAGAATTTCAATCTGGTCTGCATAAGTAAATACAAGGCCCATGAAAATATTTTTGTAGGAAACTTCGTTGTTCTTAAGTTCGCGGGTCTGGAATTCATGAAGGCCATAATCGTGTGCAATCTGATAGTTTTCATCGTTGTATTCTGAAGCGTCTGACTTAAGGTCAAAATATTCTACAGTAAGATTTTTGTCACCTGCTTCTTCGTATTCAACAAGAAGGTCACGGACATAAGTATCAACGATGGCAAACTGCGGAGGAAGGTTCGAGCTGAAGAAAACTTTTATGCTTAAAGGTTCTTCAAGAGTGCTTACGATTTCCTTACTGGATTTTGAAAGTGTGAAAGACTTGCTGCTTGTAAGGTCAACTCTAAAGAAGGATTTTGATGCAACAAGATTTATAAGAATAAGCAGAACTGCAAAAAGAAAAATGTCGCTCTGCGGATTTTTAAGCCATGCTATAAACTTTTTCATAAATCAGCCCCGCTTGGAATTCTTTACAGTGCGCACGGTAAGCGCAAGGAAAAGTGCTGTAATAGAGACAAAGTAGATTACATCGCGCGAGTCAATGATACCGCGTGAGATTGAATTAAAGTGGCTGGTTGCGCTCAGGAATAGCATTAACTGAACAAGTGAGCCGGGAACAAAGATTACGAAGATGTTTATAATAGAAAGAACCGCACATATTGCAAGAGAAACAAAGAATGCAATAATCTGATTTTTTGTAACTGATGATGCAAAAAGTCCAATTGCGCAGAAAGCTGCAGAAAGAAGAACGGCTCCTGCATAACCGCCGATAATCGGTCCCGGATTTGGGTTTCCGAAAATAAAGCAGGTGATTACATAGAAAACAGTCGGTGCAATCATTACAACAGAAGATATGACAAGTGCTGCATATTTTCCTATGATGATTGAATCTGCCGTTACAGGAAGCGTTACGAGTGTTTCCAGAGTTCCGCTTTTCTTTTCTTCGCTAAAGATTCTCATCGAAAGTGCAGGAATAAAGAATGTATACAGAATCGGAAGCAGTTCAAAGAATTCACGGAGTTCAGCACGTTTCTGCAGGAAGAAGGCAGAAAAGAACAGGAAACCTGATGCCAGAAGGAAGAGTCCTCCTACGATATATGCCATAGGGCTTGAAAAATATGCACCGAGTTCACGGCGTGCAATTACAGCCCATGCTTTTTTTTGTCTGTTAGCCATTACTGCTCACCTCCGTTTGTAAGGTTTCTGAATACGTCTTCGAGGCTGTTCTTGAGAAGCTGCATTTCGAAAAGTTCCCAGCCGTTTTCGATTACAGTGCGGCTGATGAGCGGACGAAGTTCAGTGTTTTCTGAAAGTGCAAGATGAACGCGAATCTTGTCGTCTTCCTGAGCTGTTGAGCAGGAAGCAATGCCCTTTACAGAAGAAAGTTTTTCTTTAACAAGATTAGAATCAGATGCTTTAATAAGAAGTTCGACTCTTGCAGAAGAGCCGTACTGTTCCCTGAGTGATTCCGGAGTGCTGTCTGCAATCTTTTTTCCACCGCTGATGATGATGACGCGGCTGCAGAGGGTTTCTACTTCGCTCAGGATGTGTGTTGATATGATTACAGTGCGGGTCTTTCCGATTTCGCGGATAAGTTCACGAACCTGAATAACCTGGTTAGGGTCAAGACCGCTTGTAGGTTCATCAAGAATAAGGATTTCCGGATCACCCATAAGCGCATGTGCAAGACCTACACGCTGCTTGTTACCGCGTGAAAGTTCTCCGATATTTTTGTGCATGACTTCTTTAAGACCGCACATCTTTGCAAGAAGGGGAACCTTTTCTGCAGGATCCTGTCCTTCGATTTCTGCAACGTAGGTAAGGTAGTCTGCAACGATCATGTCACCGTAGAGAGGTGCACTTTCGGGCATGTAGCCGATCTTGCGTTTTGTTTCAACAGGGTTTTCTACGTTATCAAGTCCGTCTATCCTTATGGTTCCGGAACTTGGTTCAAGAAAGCCGGTAATCATGCGCATTGTCGTAGTTTTACCGGCACCGTTGGGTCCTAAAAGCCCTACAATTTCACCAGTTTGAATTGAAAGGCTTACGTCGTCGACTGCACGGAAATTCCCAAAGAGACGGGAAACGTGCTCTAATTCAATCATAGCGATTCTCCGTTTTTTAACATTTATTATAGAAGATAAAATAATCAATTATGTGAAAAGTTACAAGATGAAGACCGCCCCGCAGCCCCCCATCCCGCGCAGTAAAACCAGGCCTTCAAGCTCCTCTTCGCCTCCTGCCAATATGAGCAAAGTTTGCAAGTTTTTACTTTATCTTCTATAATAAAGCGATATTTTTAGAGGTGAAGGTAAATCATGCTTACTGCACAAATCTTAGTGGCTGCAGTTTTTCTGCTCATGTTTTTTTTCGTCATAACAGAGATTTTTCCCAGACATCTTGTCACTTTAGGATGCGGACTTCTTGCCGTCCTTCTGGTTTTTATTCTGGGCTTCGGTGTTGCAGGTTCTTCCTGGGAGACTGCATTTAAGGCGATAAGGGAAACTTTAAATATAGAAAGCCTTGCGACCCTCGGTTTCTGGTACACTGCGGCAGGT
>JAGABO010000076.1 GCA_017614655.1 Treponema sp.
ACTTGTAAAGGCACCGGCTCTGGTTATATATGATTTTTTTTCAAGGGAAAATACCAGAGGATTCATTTCAAGATAGGTATATAACTCTTCTCTGGACAGTTTTAAACCAAGGGAATTACACAGACTCTGAATTTCAGAAAATGAAAAACGAGAAGTATAGTTTCTGAGAAATTTTTCCAGGAGATTTTTTCCCTTCCAGTCCATACTGATATTATAATAAATTTTTTTCAAATAACAACACTGAGTGCCGGCGGCAAAATTAAAACTTCTCATGACTGCCGGCGGCAAAATTAAAACTTCTCATTGACAGATTCATCAGCATAAGTTACATTTAATATAAGAAATTAATTAACATGCGGTGGATTTTATTCACTGCATTATAAGGAGAATAATATGCCCACTTGGTTGCCCTACGTAATTCTCCCTGTTGCAGGAATTTTCCTTGGATGGATTTTTCGCTGGATTTACGCCAGATTTCAACTGACCGCTTCGGAACAGAAGGCCGAACGGGTAAAACAGGATGCAATAAAAGAAGCAGAAGCTCAGAAAAAAGAGATTCTTCTTCAGGCAAAAGAACAACTCATTCAGGATCAGAAACAGCAGGAACGGGAGAACCGTGAACGCCGCGCAGAGTTGCAGCGTTTTGAAAGCCGTGTAAACAAAAAAGAGGAACTTCTGGAACAGCGGAGCCAGGAGTATGAAAAAAGAGACCGCGAATTTGAGGCAAAAACCTCTGAACTTGCAAAAAAGGAGTCTTTTCTTAAGACAGAAGAAGAGAAACTGCGCTCTGAACTGGAACGCATCTCCGGACTTACTGCAGAAGAGGCAAAAGCACTCATCATCAAGAACCTCGAAAACGATGCCCGCCACGATGCCCAGGCACTTCTGAACAAAATCGACCAGGAAGCCCAGCTTTCTGCCGAGAAAAAAGCTCAGGACGTGCTCATTACGGCTATTCAGCGCATTGCTACGGAAACAACGGGAGACCTTACAGTCGCCACAGTTTCGCTTCCAAGTGATGAAATGAAAGGCCGCATCATCGGACGTGAAGGACGCAACATCCGTACGCTCGAAACCCTTACAGGTGTTGATGTAATTATTGATGATACCCCGGAAGCTGTAGTTATAAGCTGTTTTGACCCGGTAAGAAAAGAAATTGCCCGCGTAGCCCTTGAACGCCTCATAACGGACGGACGAATTCATCCGGCCCGCATCGAGGAAATCGTTCAGAAAGTAACACGCGAGATTCAGCAGAAGATTTACGAGGAAGGAGAAAAAGCTCTCTTTGACCTCGGAATCCACAACATGGGTCAGGACGGAATACGTGCAATCGGACGCCTTTATTTCCGCACAAGCTACGGACAGAATGTGCTTACTCACTCAAAGGAAGTTGCAGAACTTGCAAGCCTCCTTGCTGCAGAAGTCGGCATAAACCGCGAACTTGCAAAAAGAGCTGCCCTTCTCCACGATATCGGTAAGGGAGCAGAAAACGACAGTGATCAGAACCACGCAGAAGTGGGTGCAGAAATGGCCCGCAAGATGGGAGAAGATCCGCGCGTAATAAATGCAATTGCGGCACATCATAATGACGTAGAAGCTCAGACAATGGAAGCCGTAATCGTTCAGATTGCAGATGCAATAAGTGCAGCCCGTCCGGGTGCAAGACGCGAAACCGTAGACAATTATGTAAAGCGCCTCGAAAACCTCGAAGAGACTGCAAAGAAGTTCCCCGGCGTTGAACAGGCCTATGCAATTCAGGCCGGACGTGAACTGCGCATACTCGTAAACAACGAAAAGATTCCGGATGATCAGGTTAAGGAACTTGCAAAAAACATTGCAAAGCAGATAGAAACAGACCTGCGTTATCCTGGAAGAATCAAAATTACAATGATAAGGGAGACGCGCATAATCGAATATGCTCGTTAAAGGGGAGTTTATATGAAAATTAAAGCATTTTTTACCGTACTTGCAGCATGTGCAGTGACTGCTGTTTCCTGCGCATCTGTAGGAAAAGAAACCTACTCTGTAATGCCGGGTTCAGAAGTTAACCTTGCTGCCCTTCCGAAAGACAGCTATGTAATTCTTGGAACAGTTTCGGGAGAAAGTTCTGTAAAGGCAAGTGTTTCTGACATCGACAGGGTAAGAAAGAACCGTTCAACAAATCTCTTTGAGTACAACACCTTTACTCTTGAAGGCGATAACGGAAATTACGGTTTTATCGGAAAAGTTAAGGAGAACATGAGCGTAGAAGAACGCGCAGAAGCCCTTGCTTCCTACAAGATGATTGAACTTGCACGCTACAATAAAGCTGATGCCGTTATCTGCGTAAACTCGGTTACAGAGATTATTCCGGATGAAGGTTTTATGGCTTCTTCATGCACGGTAAAATCAAAGGTATCCGGTATTGCAGTAAAGTTTAATGCAGACAAGGGTGCCGTAATTGAATATCCGCCGGAGCCGGAGCCGGAACCGGAGCCTGTAGTAGCTGCAGAGCCGGAAGTTTCTGATGCAGAACAGATACCTGCAGAAGCTGCACCGGAAACACCTGCTGAATAAAAATTGAACTGGCTGTCCCCAAAAAAGACAGCCTTTTTTTATTTTAAAGGCGGAAAGTTTATATTTTTAATAAAGACTTCGGAAAAGGAAGGAATGTCCGGAAGTTCAAGCACGCGCGCCGTTCCAGAAAGTTCAGAAGCTTTTTTCCTTAAAGCATCATCAGAAAGAAAAAGGGCTGCACCCCTTAATGCAGTATTACCGCAGGAAACCACTTTTTTTGCAAAAGGAGGCACGAGTCCTGTTTTTTCTGCAGCCGCTGCATTCATCCTCCGTCCGAAACCGCCGCACAAAAAGAGCGGATATTTTTTTGAAAGGCCGCACTCAGAATAAAGAAGCGAAAGTCCCGAAGCTACCGCACTCTTTGCAAGCTGGAAATTCCTTATGTCTTCCTGAAGCAGGCTCACGCCTTCTGAAAAATCAAAGCGGTCTTTATCCTGAAGGACAAAAGTTCCGTTACGGTCGATCTCACCTTTTTCGTAGAGGAAGGAAACTGCACTCAAAAGACCGCTTCCGCAGAATCCTTTTGGAGAAGTTCCTCCTATGACAGAAAGCGTAAAGTTTCCGTTACCGTCAGGCACAACGTCTTCCACTGCCCCTTCACATGCCGTCATGCCCGAAGAAATTCCCCTGGCTTCAAAAGCGGGACCTGCTGCAGAAGAAGTGCACGTAAGCCTTTTAACGGCTGAATCATAAAAAGCCATTTCGCAGTTGGTTCCGGCATCAGCTATGAAAGACGGTTCAGAAAAATCAAGGGCAGAGATTATGGAAGAAACAAGATCCGGTCCGCAGAATGCAGAAACGGCAGGAGGAAAATAAACAGAGGCATCCTTAAGTTCCGGTACAGAAAAATAAACGGAAGCATCGGATTCAAAACCGAAAAGACCTGGG
>JAGABO010000077.1 GCA_017614655.1 Treponema sp.
ACATTGATGAAATTACAGAAAAAGTATGGAACAGTCTTAACGAAGACAACAAGGTTTCTCTTTTCGTAAGATTCATCAATATAGAAAGCGGTAAAACAGAAACACGCATCATAAACAAAAATAAATAAGCAGGAGTTAAAAATGAAAAAATGGGTTTGCAAAGTGTGCGGTTATGTACACACAGGAGATAATGCGCCGGAAGTATGTCCTCAGTGCAAGGCAAAAAATGCCTTTAACGAAATGAAGGAAGGAAGCACAAAGTTCGCATGTGAACATGAAGTCGGAAGTGCAAAAGGACTTGATGCAGAAGTTGTTCAGGGACTTAAGGATAATTTTGCAGGCGAATGTTCAGAAGTAGGAATGTACCTTGCAATGGCACGTCAGGCAGACCGTGAAGGATATCCGGAAGTTGCAGAAGCCTTTAAGCGTTACGCTTTTGAAGAAGCTGACCATGCTTCCCGCTTTGCAGAACTTCTCGGGGATGTACTTACTGCCTCTACAAAAAAGAACCTCGAAATGAGGGCAATGGCAGAAAGCGGAGCCTGCGAAGGAAAACTTGCTCTTGCCAAAAAAGCCAAGGAACTCGGATACGATGCAGTTCATGACACCGTACACGAGATGGCAAAAGACGAAGCACGTCATGGAGCCGGTTTTGCCGGGCTTCTTAAGAGATACTTCGCATAAAATTACAGAAGAATTATTTTTCTGATTTAAGGAGGGCTAAAACCTTTTTAAAGGCTGAGTCCTCCTTTTTTAATTCACGTGAACCGCGCGTAATGTTGCAGAGGGACATGCCGTATTTTTTTGCAATTTCGCGCTGAGTAACTCCGGCATCAAGTTCCTTTACAAGATTCCAGCGGTTTGAAAAATCCTTAAGTTCGGCTTTTGTAAAAAGACAGCCGAAAAAATCATAAAGAAGACTGCTGTCACCCGTTTTAAGCATAAGGGAGCAGATTTCCCTGATTGTATCCTCTACACTGTCTTTTTCCTGCTGTTCAGACATTACTTCCTCCATAAAGATATACCGTCTTCCGAAAACAAGGGTTCCGGAGGCTTTTATCTGTTACATCTTATAGAAACATTATAAGAGATTAGTTTCCAAAATACAAGTATTACCGTCAAAATTGAAAAATCACCTGTTTTATGGTAGAATATTGATATATGTTCGTAAAAAAACTGATTTTCTTTCTTATTTTTGTACTTTTCTTCCTCCCTGTAAGTGCACAGAGCGGATATTTTACAGGAGACGGCGGAAAAGACAAGAGGGTTCTTGCCTATACTTCAACTCTGGAAAACGGAAAAAAAGATGCAGGTGACCAGTGGATTCCGTCAAAAATAAAGCGGGACATCGTCAACATACTCATCAACTGCTCAAACCTTACCGTCATCAATTCTGACGAAAAGGAAAACATAAGGAAGCTTCAGAAAGAATACGAAAGTTCTGAATACTCAGACGAAAATCCTGTTCAATTAGGAAAATCAATACAGGCAAAGTATTATATAGTTTTTACAACTACCCGAATCACCTCCCCGGAAGAAAAATACTCACTTTCTGCAACCATTTACAACATCGAAACCCGGCGGGCAGAAGGCGGCTATACTTCGGCACAGTACACACAGAGCGAGTTTATTTCAAAAGTACCTCCGCTTGCAGGAATTGAACTTCTGGAAAAACTCGGAGTAAAACTTACGGAAGCAGGAAAGAGGCTTATAAAAAACGGCTCGCTTTACACTGCAGAAGAAAAAGCCGACTTAAAAACTTCGAAGGAAAATCTTGATGCAATAAATGCCGAACTTGAACGAATCGGAAAAGAACAGGCAAAACTCTCTTTAGAAAAACAGCTTTCTCTTGAAGCCGAAAATGAAAAGGCCAGAATGGAAACCCAGAAGGCACTTCTCCTTCAGCAGCAGAAAAATGAAGAAGAACGGATAGCCCGGCTTAAGGCAGACTTTGAAAGGGAACAGGAAGAAGAAAGAGCAAAGCTTGAACGTGATGAAGAAAAACAGAAAGAGATTTTACGGCTCACGATGCAGGTTGAATCCAGGGCGGAAGAAATCAGAAAAAAAACAACAGATAAACTTTCTGCACTTGAACAGATTACAGTAATCGAAGCAGAAAAGCAGACTCTTGTTTCAAATAATTCAGAAATCGAAAAATCCATTTCTGACTTTACAAAAAAACAGAATGAACTTAGAAATGCAGAAATAAAAGAAAGAAACTCGCGCCCTCCAAGAACGGCAGATCTTAAGGCAGACGGAAAAACACTTACGGAAAATGCTCAGCTTCTCCTTAAGGCCGATATAGATGCAATCAATAAAAAATATGATGAAATCATAAAAAAGAATGATGAATCAACCCGTAAAGGAACAGAAAAAGCACAGAACATACTGCGTGAAAAAATATCAGATGACATAAAAGCGCTCGAAGCAAAAAACTATACGGCTTCTTCTATCACGGATGCAGAAGTGTATCTTCGTATAAACAACTGGGACGGAACAAAAGGACGGGAAGGCTGGCAGTTTACTCTTTCATTCGGATTTGGAGGACAGAAATGTCTTACGCAAAAAGGACTTCTTACCTACTCCGAAGTTACCGGTGAAAAGATTCCGGAGCTTCCTGATTCTTCTTCGCAAGATTATGAAAAACAGAAAAAGGAATACGAAAAATTCTACGACACAGTTGATAACTATGACAGTTTTTTTAGAATGAATGTTCCATATCTGGAAGCTGTCATAAAATACAAAGTTGTTTCGGGAAGTTATTTTGAAAGTTCACGTTATATCATAACAGTTGTCTCCGTTGAATTTAAAAATGTTATAACAGGAAAAACTGTTAAAACAGTTTCTGTTTCTGGAAATGCAGTTTACGTTCCGACTCCTTCTGTAACACTAGACTGGAGAACAGACAGACAAAAGAACATCGATACAAAAAAGAAAAACAAAGAATCTAAAGATTCAAAAAAAGAACAGACTAAAAAAGAATCCACGAAGGAAAAACAGGAGTCAAGTTTCCAGGAAGGTCGTTTTGTATTTGGCTCAATTTACAAAATTATACCGGGAGCTTTTAATCTGTATGTTACCGGTAACGGCACGCGATTTCTTACTACCGGATATTTTGCAGATTTCCCTCTGTGTAATAATTTTTATCTTGGTGGAAATGCAGAAATAGGTTTATGCATAAATGAAGGAACTTCTGACAGTGAAGATATAATTAAAACCGGCAGGGACAGACTCTTCTTTAACATTACCGGAACTGCAGGTCTTTCTTATAATATAATCCAAAACATTCGCACAGGTATTTTTGCAGAAGCAGGATATGTATGGAAAGATTTCGGATATGGCGGCGGTGTTTTCTTTGAACTTTATTCATCAAAAGCTATAGGTATTACGGCAAGTTTTTCCATTCTTAGGACAGGAGATATAATCTTCCAGAAGTATTCTGCAGGACTTGAAATATGCTTTTAAAAATGAAACGGCATTCAGGTAATAATATTTTTAAATCATTTATTTTTCTCATTTTTACAGGGACTCTTTTTTCGTGTACAACACTTAAAAATACTTCGGATTCAGAACCTCTGTTTAATGACGGAACTCCGGTAATTACTGCAGAAACTGAATTTAAGAATCGTGATACGCTTCTTTTAACCTTCGCAGGTGACCTGATGGCACACAGACCGAACTGGATAAATAAAGATTTTGCAGAACCCCTCGAAGCACTAAAGAATCTTGCTCAGGAAGCTGACTTTGCATTTATAAATCTAGAGACACCGGTTGCAGATTCAAAGGAATGGTCAACCTACCCCTACTTTAATGTTCACGGTTCTTATGCAGAAGCAGCTGTAGATGCAGGGTTCAATGTGTTTTCTCTTTCCAATAATCACACAAATGATCAGGGACTTGACGGAATAAAGGAGACAAAAAAATTCTTTGATTCACTTGAAGAAAAACATTCAGATTCTGTAAGAAATGTTTATTCATCGGGACTCAAGTCTTCTCCGGCAGATGAAATGAGTTATGCAGTTCTTGAAAAAAACGGCTGGAAGATTCTTTATCTTGCGGTAACAGAGCTCTTAAATCAGAATACATATACAGGCTACATAAACTTCGTAAAGCCAGACAAAAAAAGCAGGGAAGAATTTTATAAAAAAATAAAGAAATTAAAAGAAGAAACTGAATGTGATTTTTTTATATTAAGCCTTCATACCAGTGATGAAGAATATGTTCTTACAACTCCTGAATCACAGAGAAACCATTACCAGAATCTTCTGGAAAACGGAGCAGACATAATTGCTGCAAATCATCCTCATGTTGCAAAAGAATGGTATCTTTATGTAAATGAAGACTGCACGGCAAAAAAACTTCTTTTTATGTCGCAGGGAAATACTCTTAGTGCACAGAGAAATGATCCCGATTTTAAAAAACCGTCAAACATCCGGGATTATACGGGAGACGGCTTTGTTACTCAGGTGCGCCTTGAAAAAACAGAAGAAGGAATTAAAATTGTAAAAATAAATCCTGTACTAATTACGCTTTATATAACAAAGCAGAGACGATATGTCGTAAAAATTCTTAATGATGTATTTATCGAAGAACTTAAGAAGGAAGGCCGTAAAGACTGGAGCACTTACCTTCTGGAAAGAAAAAAACTTATGGAAAAAATTAAAGGAAAAATAATATGGCAATAGACTACAAAACACTTCCTGTTTATAAACAGAAAGATTTAATACTTTCCTCTCTGAAAAAAAATCAGGTTATAGTCGTTCAGAGTCCTACCGGTTCCGGAAAAACAACTCAGATTCCTGTCATTCTTCATGAAGCCGGCTATTCAGAAAACGGTGTAATTGCCGTAACACAGCCTAGACGAATCGCTGCCTTAAGTGTAAGTGAATTTATTTCTAAGCAGCTTAAAACAAAGTATCCGGGACTTGTCGGATATAAAATGCGCTTTGAAGATAAAACTGACTCTACGACAAAAATAAAAATAATGACCGACGGAATTCTTCTTCAGGAAATGAAGCTTGATCCGTGGCTTTCAAGATATTCAGTCGTAATGGTTGATGAAGCCCATGAAAGAAGCCTTAACATTGACTTTGTCCTTGGACTTTTAAAACGCGTACTTCAGGCAAGAAAAGATTTTAAAGTAATCGTAAGTTCTGCCACAATGAATGCAGAAAACTTCAGCAGATACTTCGGAAACTGCCCTATCGTAAACATCGAAACACAGGTATTTCCCGTTGCAATGGTCTATGATCCGCCGGCAGTTGCTGCAAGCACGTTAAGCGAAAACTCCTCGGAAGCCCTTCTTGCAAAAATAGAAAGTACAATCAGCCGCGTACTGGATAACGGAGACAAAGGCGATATTCTTGTTTTCCTACCCGGCGAAAAAATCATCAAGGACTGCATGATGCGGCTTTCTTCCTGTTCCTTCCATTCAAAAATACACATTGTTCCGCTTTACGGACGTCTTCCTAAAGAAGAGCAGGAAAAAGTATTTGATTCAGCGCCGTTTGGAAAAAAGAAAGTTGTCATAAGCACAAACATTGCAGAAACTTCTGTTACAATCAACGGCATTACTACTGTAATTGATTCAGGACTTGCAAAGCTAAACTTTTATTCACCTAGAACCTTTACTTCAAGCCTTATTGAATGTCCTGTAAGCAAGGCAAGCTGCGCCCAGAGAAGAGGACGGGCCGGAAGAACCCAGAGCGGAACCTGTTACAGACTTTACCCGCGGAAAGATTTTGAATCCAGAAACGAATATACGACCGAAGAAATCTACAGGACAGATTTAAGCGAAGTTGTCCTTAGAATGTCCGAACTTGGAATAACGGACTTCGAAAGCTTTGACTTTATTTCGCCTCCTTCAAAAGAAGATTTAAGAAGTGCAGTTGTTACCCTCGAAATGTTAAAGGCACTGGAAAAAGACGGCTCTCTTTCTGCAACAGGAAAAATGATGGTAGAATTCCCGCTTGAACCCCGCGTAAGCCGCATTATCGTAGAAAGCATAATGAGGTTTCCTGATGTACTGGAAGAAGTCCTCATAGCAGCAGCCTTCTTAAGTACGCAGACTCCGTTTTCACTTCCTGCCGGAGAAGAAATGGATGCCCGGCTTGCACACCATGCCTTCAGGGATATTCAGGGAGACTTTGTAAGCTACGTCAAGATTTTCAGGACATACACTTCCGTCAAGAACAGGGAGCGCTGGTGCAAGAATAATTACCTTGATGAAAAAGTCATGGCAGAAATCCTTAACGTAAAGACTCAGCTGGAAGAAATTATCGGCGACAGGATGAAGATTCCGGTAAC
>JAGABO010000078.1 GCA_017614655.1 Treponema sp.
AGAAGAACTCTTCATATAAAGCTAGTCCAGATCAATAAGGGCAATCTTGTAAGTATTGTCTTCAAAAATCCACTTAAGATCCTGAACCTTAACTTCTCCTGCCCGTCCTATATCAAGTTCCTTCTGAGTTGAATCAGCAAGCACTCTTATACTTACGGCATTAGAGTTACTCATCCAGAAACGGAATCCGTTACGTGCACCGAGTGTAAGAGTTTCACCGGATCTGTAGTAAGCTTCGATATAATCATCATTGTCGATTCTGTAGCGGAAGAAACATGCACCGCGGAAAACAATTTCGACCGTGAACGGGAATGCAGTACGGCTTGAATTTGTTTCGTGAATAACAGTTCCGCGTTTTGAAGAATCAGAAACAACTTCGATTTCTTCGTTTATCTCTTCCTGAGTTTTTTCTGAATTTGAATTAATCAGTGAAAGTGCAAGATCCGTATCTGTAAGGAAGATTCTGACCTGTGCGCCGTAATTTTCGGCTCTGTCGCTTACATCTTCAAGATAAAGGTTGATTTCTGCCCTTCCGTCACCGTTAATGTCTAAATCGCGGGATTCACCGAAATCCACGACCTGCTTTCCGGACGGAGTATCAAGTACAAGTTTTCCGATGCAGCCGCTTACAGTTACGATTTCGAACTTATTTTCATCTTCACGCTGGGGAACCATAAGCTGATCCCCTTTGTAAAGACGGTGTTTTTCTATTTCTCCGCCGATTCTATACGAGTGAACTTTTACAGACTCAGCAAGACGGGCTTCTTTTTCTGCAATTTTTCCGGGCACATCAAGAATAATATAGTAAAGCCATATAGCAGCCGCTGCAAGAAAAACAAGAACTGAACAGACAACAAGCGGGACAACCCACTTAGGCCTGTGTTTTTCCAGAAGCTGAACCGGAACCGGTGTTTCCTGAATTCTCTTTGCATTATAGAGTTTAAGAACTTCTTCTCTGTCTGCTTCAAGATAATCAGAATAATTCTTTAAGAATCCTATAAGATAGGGTTCCCCGGGAAAGTCCTGTTCCCTCTCCTTTTCCATTGCTTCTATATACTTTCGCGAAATTGTTGTATCACGAGCTGCAGTTTCTATTTCTATTCCTTTTTCTTCGCGTTTTTTTCTTAAGATTTCACCGTAACTTTCCATTTATACGTTCCTACTCAGAAAGAAGAAAATTGTTATAATTATTTGCAGAAGAAGGCGGATCATACACAAACCTTTTCTCGCTCATATTTGTATTTATATGATAATTGAAAAAATCAAATACATAGGTAACTCCGGCCGGAGTCTGAGCTTCTATTCTGCGGATAAGTTTTTCGTCCGGAAGAATGGAAACTTCCATCTGAGAAAATGCTTCTGAAGAAGAACGGCGGTACAGAACAAACTTAACGACCATCTCGTCACTGTCGCTGTCGAGGGGAACTGCATCCTGACCTGTCTTATACTGAACGGTATAATAACGCCTCATAAGTGATAAACCTGTTGCAGTATTTGCAAGATTTGTATCTACGTGCTGTTCAAGAATTGCAGCTGATCCCGGAAGATAAATAACAAGATCATCTCCGTTAAATACAACACACTGTTCAGGAGGTTCCGTAAAATCGATGCGGAGCATTTCCGGTTTTTTAAAGCTAACCTTTCCGGTCATGGCATCCTTTCCGATCTTTATATCTACATCAGCTTCGTAGTCATTAAATGTAGCATAGTAGTCACTCACTGATTTAAAGAATTCGCTTGCAGTAACAACCTGCGCACAAAGAGATGCAGATGCAGTCATCAAAATAAAAAACAAAGATGCAAAAATAAACTTTTTCATTTCTTACCTCTTCTTAAAACCTGCGTTTTATTTCTTCAAGTATCGCAAGTGCGTTCATTCCGGTCTGAAGCGAAGATCTGAGTTCTTCTTTTCCATCCAGAAATGCAACGGCATTTTTTATCATATTTGAAAAGTACAGTGTTTTCTTTGGAATTGAAACACTCTTATCCGAAACAAGTGAATGAAACCTTTCGTAAAGGGGACTTTCCTCTGAACGGTAAAGTTTACAGTATCCGTTTCCTATGCATACACGACCTTCCGTTCCTGTAAGCACAAGTTCAAACTGGAAAAACTTACTTCTGCCTGATATAAACAGATTTACAGACGGGCACAGATGTGTTCTGTAGAAAGCATTTACCTGACGGAGTTTTCCGAATTCATCCCTTACGATTCCTGTTAACTCCGGACGGTTAAGAATAGAATTAACAGTTATCTTTCCGGAATTATCTGATGAATCATTCTTGAAGAAAATGTCGTTACCTTCTTTCTTTCCTTTACCGGGTTCTTTTTCTGGAATCTGAATCAAATTAGAAGGAGACTTCTGATCTTCAAGAAAATACAGAAGTATATCAACAAGATGCGTTCCGTCATGCAGAAGTGAATAAGCACCTGTCTTTTCTTCCTCTGCATTATATACTGCCAGAGCCGAATAAAGACCTGCCTTTATTTCCTGAAGTTCACCTATTTCGGAAAGGAACTTCTTTGCAGCAGCATAATCTTCCGAGAATCGCCTTTCATGATTAACAAGCACGGGAACATTATTTTTTTCGGAAGCTTCCTTTATTAAAAGAGCTTCTTTCATGTTAAGTGCAACCGGTTTTTCCAGAATAACAAGGCGCGGTTTTGCATTTATGGCACGAATTGCTTCGTTAAGATGGGCACTTTCGTTTACTGCAATCGTAATAATATCGGGAGCATGATTTCTGTAAAGTTCAGAACTGTCGGTATAAACGGCAGCTCCTTTTACAGCTTTCTGCCAGTCTGCAAAAGTTTCGGTATTCTTATCGCAGCCTGCAACAATCTTTATGCGGGAATTTGCAAGCAGAGCCATTGTGTGACTTGCCGGCTGTTCCCGTTTTTTGTCGAGACCAAGTGAATATCCGATTCTTCCCAGCCCGATAATTGCAGCTGAGTAAACTTTATCCTGTGCCATTTTATTTTTTCATGAGCTCTTTATATTTCTGTGCAAGTCTCTTTGATTTTACTTCTGCAAGTCCGCAGTAATTAGACGGATGCTCAAAGAAGTTTTCCGGATTTGCAATGCCAAGCTTTTCCAGCTGAGCCGTAATCTTTGCATAAGCTTCGGTATGAGTCTTAAGAACTTCAAAGAAGGTTTTTCCTGTCTGTTCTGCTTCGAGAGTGATTTTGCGGATTACTTCGTGTCCGTCATTTACACCTGCTTCTCCAAGGAGAATGTAGGCAGGTTCAGCAAGAACGCCACCCTTAACTTTTCCACCGGCATTTTCAAGATTGCGTGCCATGCTTTCCTTGTCTGCATTAAGACCGGCAACAACGCTGTCCATACGGGCAACTGCCATTGTAAATCCTGCAACATAATCTGCGATAAATCTCTGGCTTGCACTGTTTGTTAAGTCTCGCTGATGTTCAGAAATCTGATCCATATAGAAAGTAAGTACGCGCGGAGCCATTGCCTTCCACAGTGATTTAACATGTTCTGAGTTCCACGGATTGCGCTTCTGCGGCATTGTAGAAGAGCCAACCTGAGTAGAAGCAAAGTATTCAAATACTTCACCGATTTCGCTTCTCTGAAGGTTGCGTAAATCATCAGCAAGATTTGCAATAATTCCGAAGGCAACATTCATCTCTAAAAGAAGACGAAGCAGGTATTCCGGCTCTACAAGCTGATTTGAATATTCGCTCGGTTCAAGCCCAAGGAAGCCAAGATATGTGCGTTCAAGTTCTTCCGGATCCTTTACAATCATTGAAGGACCGTTGTAGCTTCCGACAGGACCTGCAAGTTTTCCCTTAAGCTGATTAGAAAGTTCTTCTATGCGGAGGATTGATTTTCCAAGGCGGGAAACAAATTCTGCAATACTCCAGCCGAAAGTGATCGGAACAGCATGCTGACCGTGAGTGCGTCCTACCTGAGGAGTTGCACATTCGCGTTCTGCTATGTCGCACAGATGTCCTTCCAGTTTCTTAAGATAAGGAAGCACTACATTCTGAGTAACGTCGCGCATACGGCAGGAAAGGGCCGTATCAAGAATGTCAACGGAAGTTGCGCCAAGATGAATAAAAGGACCGATTTCTGCAGAAACCTTTGTCTTCATTACATTTACAAGCGCACGGATGTTATGCTTTGTTTTTTCTTCTTCTGCGTATACTTCGGCAGGATCAATAGAAGAAGCAACTGAATCAAGTTCAGAAGCCGTTGCGTCGGTTAAAAGCCCGCGAAGCTTAAGGTGAGCCTTTACAAGAGCTGCCTCACACTTTGCGCAGGAACGTACAGAAGCCTCTTCCGAAATATATCCGGAGAGTAAATCAAATGCATCTTTTTCAGAAAGTGAATAACGATGGTCAATACATGAAATGTTTTCAAAAATACCGCGTGTTTCCATAATCAGCACATTATCGCACAAACGGCAATAAAAATCTAGTATCGGAAACAGCGTAAAATCTTAAGTCGCGGCCGGAAAACTGCAGAAAACGTTTCCAGCCGCTCAAACTACCAGTTATCTGGCAGCTGTAATTTACTACATTGCTGTATAGCCGCCGTCTACAGGAAGAATTACGCCGGTTACATAGCTTGAAGCCGGACTTGAAAGGAAAATTGCAGCCGTATCAAGTTCACCTTCGTTTCCGTAGCGTGAAAGCGGAATCATTGTCTGTGCATTCTGCTGGAAAAAGTCAGAGTCCAGGGTTTCTTTTGTAAGCGGGCTGTAAAAATATCCAGGGCAGATTGAATTTACATTGATGCCGTACTTTCCCCACTCTGCAGCAAGTCCACGCGTAAGGTTTACGACACCACCTTTTGCAGCATGATACGGTGAACAGGGAGCAACCTTATTTCCAACCATTCCGTACATTGATGCTATATTGATGATTCTTCCGTATTTTGCAGGAATCATGGCTTTTTTTGCAACTGCACGGGCAAACTTAAAGGTACCTCCTAAATCAACATTGAGTTCATTAAAAAACTGATCGTCAGTAATGTCTTCGGCAGGGGCTACGGCACCGGTACCGGCATTATTTACAAGAATATCTATGCGGCCGAATTTAGAAAGAACTTCATCAACACAGGCATTTACCCTGTAGGTATCTGTTATATCACACTGAATGGCAAGAGTTTCGACACCAAAATCTTTTGAAATTTCTGAAGCAACTGAATCTATAAGCTCCTTTCTTCTTGCAACTGCAACAATTTTTGCTCCCTGATTTGCAAGGGCACGTGCCATCTGAACTCCAAGTCCTGTTGAACAGCCTGTAATAACAGCAACCTGACCGGAAAGATCAAAATAATTATTCATTAAAAATCTCCTTACCTCTGCAGAGTTAATTTGCGTGCTATTGTACAGTATTTTTATTTTCGTGTCACATGGTTTACCAGCAGCACGAAAGAAAGAATAAGAATATAAAGAACTTCTCCTTTAATGAACTGAATGTTACAGACGGC
>JAGABO010000079.1 GCA_017614655.1 Treponema sp.
ATGATTAGTGAGCATTGAATAAAGGCATAAAACTCTGTAAACTTCCTTCTGCTATGGAAAATAAGGCAGAAAATTCAATCATCCTTAAATACCCTTCTGATGAAAATACGGTAACAGACATTTCTTTTTTTGAAGGAGAACCGTGTCCTGAAAAGCTCCTTTTAAACCTGAATGACGGAATAAAAAGACTTTTTGTAACTGATACTACATTGCAGGCCCTTCCATGCATGAAAAATTTTATAAGTTACTTTACAGATGAAACTCCATCCCAGGACAGTTTATATTCAAACGGAAATGATTTTCTCCTTATTTTAGGAAGCGGCGAAAAATTCAAGACAATAGAAAGCGTACTTAAAATCGTTTCTTCTGCAATAGAAAACGACTTTAACAGAAACTCGGTTTTTATCGGAATCGGAGGCGGTGTCATTACCGACATGACGGGCTTTGCTTCTTCCATTTTTAAGAGGGGAATAAAATGTATTTTTGTTCCGACGACACTTCTTTCCTGCGTTGATGCTTCCATCGGCGGAAAAACCGGCTGTGACTTTTCTTCTTACAAAAACATGACGGGAACATTTCATCCTGCAGAAAAAATACTTATCTGGGGAAGTTTTATAAAAACCCTTTCCGAAAGAGAATTCCGCTCAGGTCTTGCAGAAGCCGTAAAAACAGCCCTTCTCTTTTCTGATGAACTGACCGTTCTTTTTGAAAAAGAGAAAGAAGATGTGCTTAAGCGGGATGAAAAAATTCTTTCTAAAATCATAAGGGAATGTGCAGAAGCAAAAGCCCGTATTGTAATGGAAGACTTTAAGGAAAAAGGCCGCCGTGCATTTTTAAACCTCGGACACACCTTCGGTCATGCACTTGAATCAGCTTCCGGGCTTGGAGAAGTAACCCACGGAGAAGCCGTTGCATGGGGAATTGCCAGGGCAGCAGAACTTTCCGAAAATCTCGGTTACGCAGAAAAAGGCTATAAAGACAAAACCCTGAAGCTTCTTTTTGAATACGGCTACTGCGTTGATGCAGTTCATCCTTCACTTTTAAAAACAGAAGATGCTTCCGGAAAGCTCCTTTCTGCAATGCACAAGGATAAGAAAAATAATTCTGATTCTGTAAGGGTAATTCTTCAGAAAAAGAATACGGATACTTTTATAACGGAAGTTTCGGACAGCGAAATCCTTAAGGTTCTTAAAGGAAATTAAAATGGAAACAAAAAGCGCATATTTTGATTTTGCCGCGACTGCAAAACCGGATGAAGAAATTTTAAAAAATGCCCTCGACTGTTATCTTGAAAACTGGGGAAATCCTTCAAGCCTTCACAACGAAGGAGTAAAGGCCAGAAAAGCCCTTGAAGATTCACGACAAATGTGTGCACAGGTGCTCGGCGTAAAACCATCTCAAGTTTTCTTTACAAGCGGCGGAACAGAAAGCGACCACATTCCCCTTCTTTCGGTAGTTTCTAGACCTCAGAAAGGGAGCGTGCTTATAAGTTCAATTGAACACCCTGCCCTCCGCGAAATGAAGGCTTCCATGGAAAATGCAGGCTGGAAAGTCCTTACGGTTAATCCGGACAAAAACGGTTTTGTAAAAGCAGAAGATGTAGTTTCTAAACTCGAAGAAGATACGGCTTTTGTTTCCGTAATGGCCGTAAATAACGAAACGGGTGCAGTTCAGGATATTTATAAAATTGCAGAAGAACTTCAGAAATGGGCCGGTTCAAAAAGAAAACCCTTCTTCCATGTTGACTGTGTTCAGGCTGCAGGAAAAATCGAACTTAACTTAGCACATCCGGGAATTGACGGAGCCTCTTTTTCGGCACACAAGATTCACGGACCAAAGGGAGCAGGTCTTCTTTACCTTAAAAATTCCGTTAATCCTTTTTTAAAGGGAGGCGGCCAGGAAAGCGGCATAAGAAGCGGAACGGAAAATGTCTTTGCTTCCCGCGCCTTTGCCCTCTGTTTAAAAAAATACTATATCAGTGAAGCAAATGCAGATTCAGTAAAAAGACTTCAAAAGCAGAAGGAAATGACGGAATCCTTTTTAAAAGGGCTTTCAGAGATTAAAGGTGCCGTCCTTATACCAAAATGCAGGCTTACGGATGAATACAGAAATAAGTTTTCGCCGTGGATTGTTCAGTGTGCTTTCCCAGGCATTCCGGGTCAGGTTATGTTAAGGGCATTAAACAGCGAAGGTATCTGTATTTCTACGGGAAGTGCCTGTTCCTCCGGTAAAAAGGGCCGCCCTGTTTTAGACACAATGGCACTGTCTCCGCAGGAAAAAGAAAGCGCAGTAAGGTTCAGTTTCGGTTTTTCTACAACGGAAGATGAACTTAATCTCCTGCTTTTAAAAATCAGGGAAATCTGCAGTAAATTTACTTCTTGACGGAATTTGTGCATATATTGAAACTTATATTGAATGATGTTAGATTTATTAAGAAAATAAATAAGGAAGGATAAAATGAGTATCAGAGGTGAACTTTTTACAAATCAGGTAAATCTTGATAAAAGATCCTATTTTTTTAACGTAAAGGAAAACCGCAACGGAGACATCTTTCTTCAGATTGTAGAAAGCAAGATTAAGGAAGGCGAAGAACGCCGCGATATAGTTGTTTTTGCTGATGACATGAAGCAGTTCTTTAAGGGAATGGATGAATCCCTTAAGTTTATCGAAAAGGCTCAGAAAGAAAGGGCAAAGATCCGCGCAGAAAAAAAAGCTGCTAAAGAAGCAAAATTTGCGGAAGGTGCAAAACCGGAAAACACTAAAAAAGTTTACCGCAGAAAGGGAGAAAGCCGTCTTGTTGCAGAAAAGAGAGCCGAAAAGGTTGCTAAAACAGGACGCGTTCATGTTGTTTCAAAAAGAAAAGCCCAGGATTCTGAAGAATATTAATTTTTTAAGTTTTTATTACTGATAATTAAACGTGAGCCTCTGGATCGGAGAAGGTCCAAGCTCACGGCATTTCTGTTTATGTTCCTTAGTCGGATACCCCTTGTGTTTTGCATACCCATAGCCCGGATACAATAAATCATACTCTTCCATAAGCCGGTCCCTGCACGTTTTTGCAAGAATACTTGCTGCCATTACAGAAGGATACTTTGCATCTGCCTTAGGTTCTGCACGAACTTCGCATCCGATGTCAGGGCAGAAATTTCCGTCGGTAACAGCCTTTATAATAACTTCCGGTTTCTGTCCGGGAAAGTTTTTTTTAAGCCAGGAAGGAAGCATTAAAAGCATTTTTTCATAAGCCTCTTTCATAGCCTTAAGGCTTGCATTCAAAATATTGATTCTGTCGATTTCCGCATGATCTATAAGCGCAATTCCATAGCAGGCTTTTTCTTTTATGATTTCTTCGGCAAGGGCACGTTTTTTTTCTGAAAGTTTTTTACTGTCATTAAGAAGTTCAAGAGAAAAATCAGGAGGAAGAATAACACAAGACGCAGAAACAGGACCTGCAAGAGGGCCCCTTCCCGCTTCATCAAGACCAGCTTCCAGAATCAAAACAGGCCCCCGGTTACGTTATTCAGAGAGTTTTCTGTAATTACGGTATCCTTATCCTTAAAGACTGCATGAGCTTCCTTAACGGATGAATCAAGGGTAAGCGTAAACTCATTTGAAACAAGTGAAACCTTAACGGACGAAAATTCAACAGCACGTCCCAAGGAACCTACGATGTAAAACGAAGAAGAACGTATATCAGCGTTTCCGCCGGAAAAACTCAAGTCAACGGCAGCAGGACTTACGGATGTAAAACGGCATGAGGAAATTACGGATGCACAGTCAGAAGATGAAACACAAAGGGAATAAGAATCTCCTCTGGAAGTAAAACCTGAATCTACAAAAGATAATGTACTGTTTTCAAAAGAGCACATTATTCCGCCGTTTTTATATACTGCAGAAAATTCACAGTTATTAAATCCTCCGGAAGAATTTTTTGCCGTAATCATCGGAGCTGCATTTTCCAGAGAGGAAGAATCTTTTGTAAAGAAAATATTTTTTGCAAAAAGGCCGCCGTCTTCAACTTTAAGATAAGAATCATTCAGAAAAGTAATTACAGAATTTGAAGAAATCAAAAGCAGGCGGTTTTTTATAACACACGGAGAAGTAACCGTTATATCACCTTCAATACGGATACAGGCTTCCGGAGAAAATGATGCCGCTTCGACAGCAGATTCAAGAGTATGAAATGGACGCTCAACAGTACCGTCTTCTACAGAAGATTTCTTAATTGAAGAAAGGTAAAAATTATAACGGTCAACAGTCACATCATATTCAGTACGGGAACTTTTATTTCCATTAGAATCTTCGGTCCAGGAAACAACCTTATAAAAAACAGCTTTTTTTCCTGTAGGAGAAAGCATTATAGAAGGCGGTTCAAATTCCGTAAACTCAAGTTCAGAAGACAGAGAAAGAGTCTTTACGGAAGAAGGATCATCAATTTCTACAGGTTTTGAAACAAGGCAGAAAAGCTTTGCACCTTTTTCTGCAGAAACAGAAACCTGAACTTCCCTGCGTGAAAACTCAGAAGAAGCAGAAGATGTTATAACGGGAGCAGCAGGAGGAAGTTTATCTTTATCAAAAAAAGCACTTAATTTTCCCTGATAAACTCCGGCAGAATATACATCAAAAGAAATTTCTTTTTTAATTTCATCGTTTTCAAAAACAGAAAGAACTGCATTTTCCGTAAAGAAACTTCCGCTTTGTGAAAGTTCATAACCGGGCTTAGAAAGACTGTAACAGACATCACCCGAAAGGTGTTCATTCAAGACAAGTTCCGGCTTTTCAGGAAGAATAAACTCCGTTACAGGATTACCCTTTTTATATGCCATAGACTGCCATCTGATGACATGAGGAACACTTCTGTCGAGAACAACACTTTCTGTCGAAGCAGACCAGTATTCTTTATCTATCTGATAAATTAAATCTGTTCCGGTAAAAGTAAATGTTTCCCAGTCACGGATTTCAAAAGGAACTACACGCTTAAAAAAAGGCCTTGAACCTTCCGGCGGTCGTACAAAAAGAATAAAACGCCACTGATGAGAATCGTTTGAAAGCGTTACAGGAATAAAACGTTCAACATTGTTAGATTCAGAAAGTTCAAGAGACGGAGCATTAAAAAAAGAGCCTGAATCACTCAGAGCGCAGGAAAATACTTCGGGAAGTGGAAAAGAAGTTCCGGCAGAATATGAAATTAACGGAGCTGTACTTAATCCGGAAAGAAAAAGCGATGCGTCCCGGCTTACGGAAACAGGAGAAGTTTCTACTCTGTAAGAAATCTCTCTGTCTTTTCTTTTTCCGTCCCTGGAAATCACTGCAATTCGTATTGTAACAGAACCCGTTCTGTCGATTAAAACCGGATTATCATACGAAAGTCCCGAAACTGCAGGGTC
>JAGABO010000080.1 GCA_017614655.1 Treponema sp.
ATCCAGGGCTTCGTCAGTAAGACGCTTTGAAACCTTAATGCATTCATTTTCGTCAGCTTCCCACGGATCAATATTCTGCTGGACAACAACTGTATTTACGTGTTTTACGGGAGTTCTGGGAATAAAATACTGTACGCTTCCGTATACGAGCGTCAGTGCTGTAAGAACTGCCGTTCCCTTAACAAGACAGAAGGCCGGGCTTAAGGCAAAGCTTCTGTTTTTTTCTCTAAGGGCCGCAAAAATAAGTATTTCTGCAAGAGTTGAATTAAACAGCGCAAACAGGAAACTTATTCCCCATACGCCGGTAATATCAGCTATCTGGGTTACAAGCTTCCAGTTGTAGGAAGCCATGCTTAAAGTTCCCCAGGGGTATCCCAAGGCTCCCGTAGACTTGATGAATTCCCAGAAAATCCACAGCGAAGAAAATATAAGTGTGCGTTTTACAGGCCTTAAACCGTCTTTTTCCGGGGTGATTACGTTATCAGCTTTAAAAGAAACCTTCGAGAAAGGAAAATGCAGGATGATTCCGCAGCAGAAGCCTATGAAAGCGGTTCCTGCAGCACTTGCTCCCAGACTGAAAAGCCCGTAGCCGTGAAAATTGGAAAGCCACCAGCTTGAAACCATGTGAACCGTAAAAACATGAACTGCCATGAGTGTGGCTGTCCTTAAATATGAACGTGAGGTACAGAGTGCTATATAAAGGGGAATAAGTGCAAAAACAGCTGCCGGCGGGAATCCCAGATGGAAAATTTCATTGGGAAGAGCCAGACTCAGAAGTAATGAAGAAAAAACTGCAGCCAAAACTTGTAAAATTAAGCGTTTCATTATATTATTATTCTATTGATATAGTATAAAAGTTTCAATAATAAAACAAACCGGGTGGGATAATGGATACAGTAAAGAAACTTCATAAGAAAGAATACTCACATGAGGCAGAAGTTATTGCAGAAGCACCGGGAAGATTTCATCTTATAGGTGAACATACCTGGTTCTTTAAGGATAAAACCCTTTCCATGGCCGTAAACCTTCCTGTATATGTTGCCGTTTCCAAAAGAAAGGATAATGCACTTATTTTTAATTTTGTTCAGCTGGAAGATAAAAAAAAGGCAACGCTTCCCCTTCTTAAATACAAAAAGGAAGATAAATGGGCAAATGTTCTTAAGGCTGTAATTTATGGTTTTCAGCAGAGCGGCTTTGAAGTTCCGGGAATGAACTTTACCGTTTATTCAGAAATGCTTCCTTCTGCCGGCTTTGGAATTACCACGGCAATCAAGGTTGCAGGCGCCTGGGCTATAAAGGAACTTAATTCCTTCAGGTGCAGCGAACAGACACTTCTTAAGATCCTGGATATTGCAAACAGAAAATTTCTTGGAACAGATAATCATCTTGCAGACAGCCTTGCTGCAATTTATTCAAAGGAAAAGTCCCTTATCCTTACAGACTATGCACTCGGTTCATACGAAAGAATTCCGTTTAACTTTGAAGATAAGACCGTAATTTTAACCGACGCAAGGGTTCCTCGTGTCGTTACCTGGAACGAAGAAAGCCTGCTTCAGCCGGAGAATGTACTTCTTCTGGGTGAACTAAAGGAGCGCAGGTCTACCGTTCACGGCGGCTGGGAATATCAGAATGATACAACCGAAGTAAACGAAGTTCTGTCCGTTGCAAGCGAAGATACAAAGCGACGCCTTATCTGCAACATGAATGAGCACAAGTATATTTTAGATGCACTTTCTGCCCTGGAAAAGAAGGATTTTTCCCTCTTTGCACGTGCCGTAAAAAAGAGTCATGCCAACATGAGGGATCTTTACGACATTTCCTGCCCCGAAATTGACTGGATATTAAAAAGGGTAGACATGCTCGATGAATCTCCGGATGACCTCCGCAATCCCGTAAACTGCGGACGCATAACGGGTAAGGGCTTCGGCCGCTGTACCTATTCAATTTTAAGAACCGGCGATGTTCAGAAATATAAGGAAAAACTTGCCGATTATGAGCGCATCTTCGGATTTAAGCCGTTCTGTTATGAAGTAAAGCCTGCAAGGGGTGTCCGCATTTTATGACGGTCCTTCTTACAAATGATGACGGCTTCGGTGAACCGGGAATAGAGTGTCTTTATGAAACCCTCAGGAAAGAACATGAAGTTTATGTTCTTGCTCCTGAACACAATATGTCCGGAACTTCTGCCCTTATTACGATGTTCCGTCCCCTTACGCTTCACAGAAAGGGAGAAAACCGTTTTTCTCTGGAAGGAAGTCCTGCTGACTGCGTAATAACTGCCGTTAAGTCCGGTATCTTTCCCAGAATGCCCGATATTGTTTTTTCCGGTATAAATGCAGATTCAAACCTCGGAACTGATATAATTTATTCGGGAACCTGTGCTGCAGCCCGTCAGGCTTCTCTTTACGGAATTCCCGGAGTCGGCCTGAGCGTAGAAAAAAAAGGCGGCCGCGATTGTCCTGAACGCAGTTTTGATTTTGAAGGAATGGCGGATTTTGCACTTTCGAACATAGATAAATTCCATTCCCTGTGTGGAAACAGGCTCAGGGAATCAGAATACGGAGAGTATGAATACTTTCTTAACATAAACGGAGCTTCGGTAAAAAAGTACGAGGGGGCAAGGTTTACAAGCCTTTGTACGAGAGTATATAATGATGCAGTAACTGTCCGCGAAGAAAACGGTACTCTTACGGCAGAGATTCACGGTGGCGGACAGATTGTTTCACTCGGCGGAAAAGACAGCGATTTTGCCGTATCAGGCAGTTCCTGTGTTTCCGTAAGTATTTTAAAAACTCAGCCTGAGTATATTATTCCTGATGATAAAACGGCGGTGGCAGAATGGAAGTAGAAAACGCTCTTAAAGAAGGAATTCAGCTTTATAACAGGGGAAACTATTCTTCTGCACTTTCTTTTTTTCTCTCTCTACCGGAAGACTGCGGTTCTGATCCTGTAGAAGTAGCTTACTACCTTGGTTTAAGCTATGCGCGCCTTAAACGCTATGATGATGCCCTTGTCTATCTTGAACAGGTTGTAACTTCAAGAAGCAGGGAGGAATCAGCAAAGAGAACAGAGAGGGTTTTGCAGTGCCGATATGCACTTGCCGTCATTTACTGCATGAGCGGACGAAGAAAACTTGCAGACTTTGAACTTAAAAAGCTTCTGGAAACCGGATACAACCCTGCAGAGGTTTATTCAAGCCTTGCCTATGTTGCCTGGGAAAACGGAGAAGTGGACGAATCCATCGATTATTATAACAAGGCTCTTTCCAGCGACGAAAACTGTCCTACTGCCCTTAACGGTTTAGGTTATGTACTTGCTTCCCGGGAAAGGGATCTTACCCGGGCCCTGGGACTGTGTAAGCGGGCCGTTGACCTTCAGGGACAGAATGCAGCCTGTCTTGACAGCCTGGGCTATGTTTACCTTAAGATGGGGCTTTTTGCAGAAGCACGCAAATATTTTTTACAGGCAGGTGCAGCCGATCCTGATAACAGGATTATTGCGCTTCATTTAAAGGAAGCGGAGGAAGGTCAGGAATGAGAAGATTTTTTGTTTTTTTAACGCTTTTGATTTCCCTGACAGTACCTTTTGTTTTTTCTGAATCTGTGTTTGCTTCATCAGACAGTCCTTCAAAAGGGCTTGCAGAAGATGAATTCAGACGCGGAGTTCAAAGTTACTACAGGGGTGCATTTAACGAAGCAATCCTTGAATTCGAAAAAGCACATTCCTACCTTCCGGGAGAAAACCTTATTCTTGACTGGCTTGGACGTGCCTATTACCGTTCCGGTGTAGAAGGCGCTGCCCTCCAGCAGTGGAACTATGCAAGGGCTCAGGGATACGGTGGAATTCTTTTACAGAACAGAATCGAAATCGTAAGCCAGCGGCGTATTACCGAAGAAAAGTCTTTTATTAATGAGCGGTATACAGAAAGCGGTTCTTATCCTTATAAAAATGGAAATTCACTTGTATACAGTCAGCCGGTTTCCTGTCTTCCGGAGAAAGACGGCAGTATCTGGGTACTGGCTGCAGGAAGTAACGAACTTCTGCGATTTGACGTTAACGGCGTTGTTATAGACAGAAACCGCGGTCCCCTTAACGGTTTTGACCGTCCGCTTGATATTATAAGACTTTTGGACGGAAATCTTCTTATAACCGAATCAAAGGGGGGGCGTCTTGCACTCCTTGATTCTGACGGAAAATTCATAAAGAACATCGGAAGCCGCGGAATCGGTAACGGTCAGATGGTAGGTCCCCAGTATCTTACCCAGGACCTCCGGGGCAATATTTACGTTACGGATTTCGGCAATGCCCGTGTTGTTGTTTTTGATCCGGAAGGAAATCCACTTTTTACTTTCGGCGAAAAGACTTCTTTTTTCGAAGGCTTTAAGGCTCCTACCGGAATTGCTGCCGTCGGTGAAAGAATTTTTGTTGCAGACAGAATCAGGGGCTGCATATATGAATTTGACACAAGCGGAAACTATACGGGACTTCTTGTAGAAGAGGGCGGATTTAAGAGGCCGGAAAGCCTTAAGGTGTGGGGAAACTACCTTATTGTGTGTGATTCTAACAGGGTTGCTTCTGTTGATGCTGATACCGGTTCCGTATTTGAAAATGCCCGGGCTGGAAACGGAAACGTCAGGCTTACGAGTGCCGTACCCGATATAAACGGAAACCTTATTGTAACTGACTGCAGTGCAAATGAAATTTACGTTCTGTGTAAAATGGATGAACTTGTGGGCGGCCTTTTTGTCCAGATTGAGCGTGTTTCTGCAGAAAGGTTCCCGGAAATCATCCTTGAACTTAAGGTAGAAAACCGTAAGCGTCAGCAGATTGCGGGCCTTAAGGAAAATAATTTTCTTATAACGGAAAACCACCGTCCTGTAGTAAACATGCGTCTTACCGGAAGTGCAAACTTTAACGATTCTGCGGATATTGCAATTATCATAGACAGAAGCATTTCCATGAAAAACTATGAAGATCAGCTTTCTCATGCTGTAAGGGAAATAGTCGGCGGTATGAGTGGAAAGGGTCACATTACCGTCGTATGTGCAGGAGAAGTTCCTGCCGTTGAATGGAGCGGAGAAGCATCTTCGTTTAATTTCAGCACAAAGAAAATAAAAACCGCTTATTCAAATATCGTGCCCCTTGATCTTGCAATCAGGCTTGGAACCAATGACCTTATAAACCGCGAAAAGAAACACGGAGTTATTTTTATAACGGATGGAACGGTTACGCAGGATTCATTTACGAAGTACAGTCTTTCGGATATTGCTTCGTACCTGAACAACAATGCAGTTTCATTTACTACCGTTCTTCTTAAGAATTCTTCTCAGGATGACGAGATAAGCTATCTTACGGAAAATACAGCAGGTAGGGATTACTTTGTCTATGGTCCGGAAGGCCTTAAGCGTGTGTTTACGGATATAACATCCCTGCCTTCCGGAAGTTACCGTCTGGAATATACTTCATCGCTTAC
>JAGABO010000011.1 GCA_017614655.1 Treponema sp.
CTGAAACAACTTTTTCGAATTATGGCTACGATGGTGCTGATGCTTCCTACACTCTTAATTTTGTCGGAGCAGCAGAGGTAGAAGGAACAGAAAAACCGACTTACTATCTTTATTATAAGGCACCGGAAACATTCACCTATTCATCTGAATACGATGGTGTTGTTTATTCCGGCACATATTACACAAAAGATTATTACACGGCAGTTCGTGTAATCGTAAAATCGGCAACAGTTCTTGATATTGCTGCTGCATGCGATGCAAACCTTAAAACACAAGATGTGGATGCTGATGTCGTTCTTTCTACCTTTACAATTACCGGTGGATTCTTCGGTTCAAGCGTTGAATACACAAATGTAACTGCTTCCCAGAATCAGAACGGCGACCAGAATCAGAATGACGACCAGAATCAGAATGACGACCAGAATCAGAGCGGCGACCAGAATCAGGATGACGAACCGACAGTTTCTTATTTTGTAAGAAGAACTTATACCGATCTGGAGGATCCTGCTTTCCAGACTGTATTGACAGATGAAACTTACTGGGATGTGCTTTTCTTTGCATCTTCAGATAACAGTGTGCTTACAGAAGTAGCTTATCCCGTTGATTCAGAAACGAACGTACGTATCCGCAAAGAATACACCTGGAAAAAGAATTCAGGCGACGGATACTATTACTTGTATAGTCAGGATGATGAAGAAGCAGAAAATGCAGCTCTTTTTACTTTTGAAGAAGAAACCATTACCAGAAAAATAGCTTTTGGTATTGACATGATTGAGTATCTTGATGCGTTTTATATAGAAGAAAGCTTTGAAGCTGTAACTGACATTTCAAAGATTCCGACTGATGCTTCCTACGCTGTTGAAGAATAATTTTTTATATACAGGCAGGTTCTGTTTTTTGCAGAATCTGCCATGCTTTTTTTGTGTGATTTTGTAAATGAAAAAGCATTTTTCAGAAGTTCTTCTGCTTTTTTTCCATGTTTATTTTTTTTCAGAAGAAATAGATCTCGGTCATATTTACACGTACATCGAAAATCCTGTTGCAGAACAGCGGGAAGTTTTTCTTAAGGAAGACATCGAAAGGTCAAATTCAGAAAGCCTCGTTTCTTTTTTAGCCTCGCAGGGCTTTCAGCTTTTAAGTTACGGCGCTTACGGCCTTGAATCAAAGCCTCAGATACGCGGTTTTACTGACGAGACGGTCCGTGTCGTAATTGACGGGCTTTGCGTAAACAATGCGCAGTACGGCACTTTTGACTTTACTTCCATTAATATTGAAGACATTGAACGCATAGAGGTTGTGCGCGGCGGTTTTACCGAAGGCGTAAGTGATGAAGGTTCTGTTGCAGGAACGGTTTACATTACGACAAAAAAACAGTCGCTCGGAACTTCCTTTAATTCAAATATATTTGCAAAGACTTTTTTTAATAAAAATATTCCGCTTGATACGATAAGCCTTTTTGCCGGAGCTTCACATCAGGCAGGAGAAAATACGTTTTTAAAATTCAGTACGCGCGGCACCTTTGCAGAAAATAAATTTCAGTATAAAAATTATGTCGGCAGGCTGGTTGAACGGAAGCATTCGGAAGTAAAGGATGCTTCGCTTGATGCAAAGGTTTCGCATTTTTTTGGAAACGGTTCCAGCTGGAGTTTAGGAAACATTCTTTACGCAGGAGACAAGAACTGCCCTGGAACTGCAACGGAAAAGAAAACCGGAGTTCAGCGCGACTTGAACAGCATGCTCACGTTCAGCCTCGTAAACCCTTCCATAAAAGATTGGCTCCGTTTAGAAAATAATGCCGCATGGATTTACAACAGGCGCACTTATGACGAAGGAGCAGAGTACAGCCTTCACAATATAAACACGTTCAGGTATGCAGTCTATGCCTCCTGTAAGGGCGGCGGCTTTTATTCGCAGAGTGCAGGGCTTACCTTCGATGCAGTTTTTCTTGATTCAACAAATGACGGAAACCACGTTCAGCTTTCGTTCTGCCTGAAGGAAACTTCGGAAATAAAAGCCGGTGAACATGTTGCGTTTGTTTTTCCCCTTGCATTAAAGACGTGCGGAAAGAACATTGCGTTCGTTCCAAAGGCGGGAGTTAAGTTTTCGTTTGAATATGCTGATTTAATTTTTGACGCATACCGTATGGTTCAGTTTCCGAATATGGACGATTTATACTGGAGCGGTTTTGCTTCCCGCGGAAATCCTGACTTAAAAAAAGAAGAAGGCTGGGGCGGAGAAGTAACGCTTAATTCAAAAAAATACGTTCCGTTCAGCCTGTGCTTTTTTACGAATTACTACGAAAATAAAATCCAGTGGAAAATAGCGGCAAGCCCCATGTATCCCGAAAACATTGCAAGTGCGTTTTATGCCGGAGTTGATTTTAAGACAGAAAAAAGTTTTCTTGACGGAATCTTAAACGTCAGGTTTAATGCTGAATATCTTTATACGCGGCTTCTTGACGTTCAGAACGAAGAAACTTACGGAAAGCGGATCATGTGGACGCCGGATTTAACGGCTGCTTTAATTTTTAATATCGAAACTGATTTTATTTCCTGCAGCCTTGAAGCCTCTTATATTGGAAAAAGATATCTTGATAATAAAAACAACGGTTTCATGGAACCTTACTGCCTCTTAAATGCCTCGCTTTCGTACAAGGGCTTTAATCACTTTACGCCGTACCTCCGCGCCGAAAACCTTCTCGATGCAGAATACGAAGCGGTAGACTCATACCCCATGCCGGGTATAAGCGTAACAGCCGGCTTACGCACCAAGTTTTAACGGACTATCCTAAAATGTACTTTAACGCAGAAAAACAGTTTCCAGTCATCATTCAGATTGATAAAACGCTCGATATCGTCGCTGCATGCTTTCGTACGTATGGAAACTATTGTTTCTGCCGCGTGTGCGGCATACGTACGAAAGAATGCTTTCTCAGTCTGAATGATTCCTTCGCACTGTTTTTCTGCGTTAAAGCTTTCTTTATGAATATAATAGATTGATATACGACACACACATGAAAAAACTTTTGGTATTAGTCAGGTTCCGAAAGTACATAGTGGTGGGACGCAGAAAAAAACAGTAAGGGGGGACCTGTGGGGGATACCGTACTGTTTTTTTCGTCGCTGGGACCCGCCACGAAGTACTTTCGGAATATGTTTAATATATGATAGCGATTTTTTCATGTGTAAGCCGTATAGCGGCACTTGCCGTAAGGGCCGTTTTCTGTCAAAATAGGGCAGTCATTATATAGAGGGAAGTTATTATGGAAGATGAAATCCTTACGATAGAAGAAGTTGCAGGTTATCTGCGTGTCAGCGACAGAACGGTTTATGAATGGGCACAGAAGGGAGAAATCCCCTGCGGAAAAATCGGAACTGCCTGGAGGTTCAAGAAGTCCGAAATTAAAAACTGGGTGGACTCAAGGCTTTCCAAGAATGCACAGGCAGAAGAAAACATTTCCGTAAAAATCAAGAACATTCTTTCTCCTGAGAGAGTCGTTTTCCTTGACCACACGCACAAGTATGATGCAATCGTGCGCCTTTCGGAGAACCTGGCTACTGCTCCTCAGATTAAGGATGCCGGTGAACTCAAGAACGAGCTTTTAAAGCGCGAAGAACTCATGTCTACGGCAATCGGCCGCGGTATTGCAATTCCTCACGTACGCCTTTCCAGCGTAACGGATCTTGTAATGTCTGTAGGAATCAGCCGCTGCGACATAACGGATTTTGCTCCTGTAGACGACATTCCGGTGCGCATTCTCTTTATGATAGCCGCAGCCTATAATCAGCACAGCTATTATTTAAAGACACTTTCGTTCTTTTCTACAAAGCTTAAGGATGCTGCCTTAAGGGAAGCCCTGCTTGCCGCAAAAGACAGCGAAGAAGTTTATTCTCTTCTCGTAAAGTAAAGGCAAAGGTTACGGAAGAATGACGGGAATCCAGTCGGCGGGATCTGCATGGTCCGCGCTGATTTTTCCCCAGGTAAGTCCCTTAACTGTCGTGTCTCCGGTAAGGTAAGTTTTTTCTCCCAGAGTAAAGCCGAATCCCGGGTGCGTAGAAAAAAGTCCTGCAACTGCGTGGGAATGCCTTGCGCTTACAAAAATCACTGAATCAATATTCATGCTCTGAAGTATTACCGCAATTAAAAGAGAGCGGCTGTCACAGTCACAGCCCTTTCCTTTAAGGACAGCAGGAAGGCTTGTAAAATCTGCACCGTTCGTTTTCCTTGCATATTCAAACCCCTGCGTCCAGTTAAGGAGTTTCTGTGCGAGTTCGGTTTCGTCATTGCATGAAGGAGCAAGTGCATTACAGATGTCAAAGCTCGCTTTCTGAAGCCTCGTGCAAGAGTCGCGGAAAATCATCCTGTAGTAGCGCTGCCATGCAAGCTGCCAGAGGGGAGAATCCTTATAAAAAAGAAGTACGGCATATTCGCGTTCAATTACGTATTCAGCAGCTTCTTCGTCGTTTATATCCAGCGAAGTTTTAATTTCTATTCCGTCAATTTTAAGATTCACGTCTTTAGAAGTACCTGCCTGCGGAAAAACAAAGCTTGTAAAGATTCCCGGAGCAAAATAAGAAATGTTATCTATATAAAGTGCATCAATTACGCTGGCCATAAAAGGCATTGCAGTTTCCTGGTCCTTGATGTCTGCCCATGTCATGGTTATAATCATTTTTCTGTTTTCGGGAACAACGGCGGAGGCTGCATA
>JAGABO010000081.1 GCA_017614655.1 Treponema sp.
GATTATCATCGGCTCAGGAAGCGAAAACCATTATGATATAGCAGTAAAACTTCTTGGAAGAAATAATATTTTTGCAGTAGAAAATCCCGGCTATAAAAAGCCTGCGCAGATTATTTCGCTTAACGGAGGAAAATGCATTCCGGTAAAAACAGATAGAGAAGGACTTTCGGTTCAGCTTCTGGAAAAAACGGATGCAAATATTGTGCACGTAAGTCCGTCCCATCACTTTCCGACTGGAAGCATAATGAGCATTAAAAGGCGCATGGAGCTTCTTGAATGGGCATACAGAAAAAAGAACCGTTTTATTATAGAAGATGAATACGATGCTGAATTCCGCTTTTCCGGAAAACCTGTTCCGTCCCTCAGGAGTATAGACACGAAAGGCCGTGTAATTTACATGAACACTTTTTCAAAAACGCTGTCACCTTCCTTCAGGTTAAGTTATATGATTCTACCTGATTCCCTTATAAAGCTGTTTAAAAAGAAGATGAGTTTTTATTCCTGCCAGGTTCCTTCACTTGAACAGAAAACTCTTTCTGAATTTATTTCCGGCGGTTTTTATGAAAAGCATCTAAACAGGATGAAAAACTATTACAGAGGCATAAGAAATGAACTCATTCTGTCTCTGGAAAAATCACCTCTAAACAGGATATCAGAAATTCACGAAGAAGAAGCAGGATTACATTTTCTTCTTAAAATAAAAACAGATAAATCCGAAGCTTACTTAAAAAAAAGAATGGAAGAAGAAGGAATAATGATTCACACTCTTTCTGACTTTTATCATACTAAAGAAAATAAACTTAAAAATATAAAATGCACTTTCATAATAAATTACACAGGTCTTAACAGGGATAAAATCCGTCTTGCAGTAGAAAAACTTTCAGAAGCCGTTCTTTAAACCGTAAATATAGAAAGGAAGTTTTTTTTGTGGTAAACTGATTTTATGAAATACGGATACTTACGCTGCGCCTGTGCAGTTCCAGACTTAAAGGTCGCAGACACAGACTTTAATACAAACGAAATCATAAAACTCATTTACGAAGCACAGAAAAAAGACGTGCGGCTTTTAGTATTTCCCGAACTCTGCATTACAGGCTACACCTGCGCCGATTTGTTTTTTCAGGACACTCTCCTTTGCGGCGCACTGGACTCGCTCGAAAAAATATGCGATGCAACCCGCGAATGCGACGTTCTGTGTGCAGTGGGACTTCCGTTAAAAAAAGACGGAGCCGTTTACAACTGCGCAGCATTTATTTACCAGGGAAGCCTGATTGCTTTAGTTCCAAAATCTTACATTCCGAATTACGGAGAATTTTATGAAAAGCGCTGGTTTTCTTCGTATGAAGAAAAAAGCGTTGAATACATCGACATAAAAAATTTTGAAAGTGTTCCGTTTGGAACTTCAATACTCATTCAGGATGATTACGACAGCCGCATTAAAATTGCAGCCGAAATCTGTGAAGACGTATGGGTTCCGCTTTCGCCTTCTACAAGACACGCATTAAACGGAGCTACCGTAATTGCAAACTTAAGCGCAGGAAACGAAGTTGCCCTCAAGGCTGACTACAGAAAAAGCCTTGTTTCGATTCAGTCTGCAAAAAACATCTGCGCATACATTTACGCAAACGCAGGTCATGACGAAAGCACAACCGACATGATATTTTCCGGCCACAGCATGATTTCCTCAAACGGTTCAATTCTTGCAGAACGTAAACCTTTTGAAAACGAAACTTCGCTTTTAATCAGTGACGTAGACATAGAAAAGCTTACCTCAGAGAGATGCCGCACCGTAACTTTTGAAGATGCTGCTAAAAAAGAAAAAGACCCGTCGTATGTAACGCTTTTTGTAAACCTCGAAGAAAACGTACTTACACCGGAAAAAGAAACTTCTGATTTTTATGCAGACATCCCGTGTCATCCGTTTGTACCGGAAAATTCTCTTGAACGAAAAGAACGCTGTAAATCAATCATAGAACTTCAGTCAGAAGGACTTGCAAAGAGACTTCGACACATCAATGCAAAAAGTGCCGTAATCGGTTTAAGCGGAGGCCTTGATTCAACTCTTGCACTCTTAGTTACTTCGCGTGCTTTTGACAAATGCGGAATAGACCGAAAAAACATTCACGCAATTACAATGCCGTGCTTTGGCACAACAGACAGAACTTACAGAAACGCCTGCACGCTTGCAGAAAAGACCGGAGCAACGCTTAAAGAAATCGATATTAAAGATGCCGTTGAACTTCACTTTAAGGAAATCGGGCAGGACAAAAACACGCACGACGTTACTTACGAAAACTCGCAGGCCCGCATGAGAACGCTTATTCTCATGAACTATGCAAATAAAACCAGCGGAATCGTTATCGGGACAGGAGACTTAAGCGAACTTGCACTGGGCTGGTGCACGTACAACGGAGACCACATGAGCATGTACGGCGTAAACTCTTCAATTCCAAAAACACTCGTACGGTACCTTGTTTCATATTTTGCAGAAGATGCAGAAGAAAACAAAAACACTGAACTCTCTGATGTTCTTACAGACATTTTAAACACACCTGTAAGTCCTGAACTTATTCCGCCGGATGAAAACGGAAAGATAAGCCAAAAAACAGAAGAGTTAGTCGGTCCTTACGAACTGCACGATTTCTTTTTATACTACGTTTTAAGATTCGGTTTTTCTCCGGAAAAAATATTCTTTCTTGCATGCAGGGTACTTCTTGGAAAAACTGCAGACGGAACAAATACCGTTTACACAAAAGAAATAATCTTAAAATGGCTTAAAAATTTTTACAGAAGATTTTTCTCACAGCAATTTAAAAGAAGCTGCATGCCTGACGGTGCAAAAGTGGGAACTGTAAATCTTTCTCCGCGCGGTGACTGGCGCATGCCGAGTGATGCAAGTGCCGCTTTATGGCTTAAGGAAGTCGAAAAACTTTATAAGGAGAACGGCATTAAATGCTAAGTTATCAGCACGAGTACCACGCAGGAAACACCGGCGACATTCTAAAACACACGGCCCTATGTCTTATTCTTTCTTCCCTCTGCAAAAAAGAAAAGCCGTTTACAATAATTGACACACATGCAGGTGCCGGCCGTTTTGATTTAAATGATGAACGACTTTTAAAAACCGGCGAAGGAAAAGATGGAATCTTAAAACTAAAAGAGTTTTGTAACCAGAATCAAAAAAGCGCAGCAGAGCAGTCTGGGCTTCCCTACGGCGTTCAGCTTTACATGGAAAAAGAATCTCCGTATCTTAAACAGAATCTTTACGCAGGAAGTTCAGAACTTGAACGAATTTTTCTACGCGAAAAAGATACGCTTCATTTAACGGAACTTCATCCGGAAGCTTTTGCATCACTTGAAAAAAATACAGAACTTCCAGTTCTTGAAGAAAATAAAGTCAAAAACTGCGCAGGGAAAATCTTTCTTCACAAAGAGGACTCTTACAAAAGCCTTGTTTCGCTTACGCCTCCCCTTGTAAAGCGCGGACTTATTTTATGCGACCCGAGCTACGAAGACAAAAGCGACTATGCTCAGGTAACCGACGCACTTAAAGCTGCACATAAAAAATGGAACACTGCAGTAATTGCACTCTGGTACCCGCTCATCACCCGACGTAAAAACGAAACTGCCCAAATGCTTTCTTCCCTTGAAGATGCTGCAAAACTCGGCAACAACCCCTGCGAAAGTTTTAATGTCGAACTTATTACAAAAAATCCCGCAGAACTTACCGAAGAAAGCGGCCCCCACATGTACGGCTCCGGCATGTTCATCATGAATCCGCCGTGGCTCTTAGAAGAACAGATTAAAGAAGCCGCAGAATTTTATGGGGAAGTGGTGGGATAAAAAACAGCAGCCCTTCTTATTAAGAAAAGCTGCTGTTTAACAGAACAGGCTGCCACTCAGGCCAGTGTCTTCCAAAACTAAA
Organism: Treponema sp.; assembly: GCA_017614655.1. Lineage (GTDB taxonomy): Bacteria > Spirochaetota > Spirochaetia > Treponematales > Treponemataceae > Treponema_D. The sequence goes on from JAGABO010000081.1 coordinate 3,926, forward strand.
ACTACGCTTTAATCTGGAAGTGGCTGAACGTCATGCCGAAGCTTGCGCGGCCCTGGGTAACGGAGCGGAGGTTTGTAGAAAAGCCGAACATCTTTACCATAGGAGCCTGTGCGTGAATGATTGAACCGCCGGCCTTGTCTTCCATGCTCGAAATCATTCCGCCGCGCTGGGTGATTGCACTCATCGCTTCTCCCGTAAACTCAGAAGGACTTTCAATGTCAACTTCCATAACCGGCTCAAGCATTTCAGGATTTGCCTTAGTACAGGCTTCATCAAATGCCTGGGCAGCAGCAGCTTCGTAAGCAAACGTCGTACCTGTAAGCGGATCAAAGTTCAATGCAGTAAGGGTTACGCTTACGTCTGCACACGGATAGCCGAACTTGATTCCGCCGGCAAAACAGTTGTTGATGCTCTGTTCAACTGCATCATAAATTTCATCAGGAACGGAAGCGTCGCGCTTTACGCCGCAAGTGTAGACGTTTCCTTTTCCGGTTTCGCACGGTTCAACATGAAGTGAAAGTTTTGCAGCAACTTCTTTTCCACCGATTGTGCGCTCGTAAGAAACGTCAGCGTCTGCATTTGCCGTA
>JAGABO010000082.1 GCA_017614655.1 Treponema sp.
ACCACCTTATCAGACCTGAAGTCTATTTTACGTAAAATCATTACGTAAAACCTAGTGATTTGTCTCACGCTAAGCCCTACTTTATTGGGTTTAGTAGTGCGCTATCTCTATATAACATATAGATTTAGCAGTATAGCGAGGGCAGGACTCGAACCTGCGGCCTCCGGGTTATGAGCCCGACGAGCTGCCAACTGCTCTACCTCGCGTCGTAGTGTCTATCTAATATAGTGAATCAGGAAGTTTATGTCAATCCCAAAGGGCGTGTTTTTAACGATTTTTTTTTGAGAACAGTTATTATAAAATCGGTGGTTCAGACTGCAAGAAATGCACTCTGAACAATAAATCCGGTGCTTATCTGTCAGCCGGGGCTTTACAGCCAAAAATCATCGGTAATATATAAATGCAAGCCCGATCATAACGATTCCAAGAATAACCGGAGCCATAACTCATACATAAGACATCTTTTAAATTTTCTCATTTTCTATTTCTTCATGAAAATTAATTGCACCGGTGCGAGGCTTCATGTTTTCAATTTCCTGCGCGAGGGTTTTATCAAGTTCATCTTCAAATCCTGTAAGGGCTGCAAACGGAAGGAAAATCTTTGCACGCTGATTTACATTCATCCGCTCCTTAAGAGAAGATTCGTTCCATTCAGTGTTTATTATATCATCGTAGTTTCTGTTTTTATGTACGCCGGATTCCATAAATCATCCTTTTGCTTTGTAAGTTTTGAACTCAGGCTTTGTGGCCGCCGATCTGAGCATTACGGTCCCGTGCCGTAGCACCTTCTTCAAAATCAGTTCCTTTAAGGATTGCATTCTTTCCGAACTTTTTTATAATCGCAAGTTTTGCCTTTTGCAGGCTGTCTTCTTTTTTTGAATCATCTTCGGAATCAAAAAGTCCGGGCTGACGTTCAGCTAAAAGCTTTATATTGTTTGCAGTTATGTTGATGCGGCGCACAAGCCAGTCATGTTCAGTAATTGTTTCAAAAAGATTTACTGCAGCATCAATAATTTCAGAAGAAGAATTTGTTTCACCCGTTATCGTGCTGAATCCGGCTGTTCCCTGCGCAGGTTTCGGAACAAAGCGCCCGTAATAATCCTTTACTATTTCACCGTCAAAAAAACTTGAACCTGAGGAAGCGCTGCCGTTTGCAGCGGCGGATTCAAAGGTACTCATGTCATATCCGACGTAAAGTGTAATTGATGAAGCAACAAGTTTTTTTTCAAACAGACTGAGCGCAAGTGATTCCGCCATTTCGCGGACAACAATGCGCGCTTTTTCAAAAATATATGCAGAATGAAGGACCTGTCCGCTGCCAAAACTCTTTGTTTCAAAATGATAATCCTTAATGTTTTTCATGCTGACATTTTCAAATCCCCATGCATGATCAATCAGAATCTCGGCATCAATTCCGAATTCTTTATAAAGTGAAGGACAGCGGTTAAGCGAAGCGCGTGCCACATCACCCATCGTAAAAATAAGAAGCTTTTCAAGACGGCGCGCAGTTCCTTTTCCAATGCGCCAGAAATCTGTAATCGGTCTGTGATTCCAGAGTTCACGGCGGTAAGTCATTTCATCAAGTTCTGCAATGCGCACGCCTTTTGAATCAGCAGGAATATGCTTTGCCCAGATATCCATTGCAATCTTACAGAGATATAAATTCGGAGCAATGCCGGCAGTAGCCGTGATGCCTGTTTCTGAAAGAATGTCATCTATAACTTTTGAAGCAAGCTCGCGCGCATTCAGCTTATAAAAACTCAGGTACGCAGTTGCATCAATAAAGACTTCATCAATTGAATAAACGTGAATGTCTTCAGGCGCAAAATACTTTAAATAAATGCTGTATATTTTTGCAGAGTATTTCATATAGAGCGCCATACGCGGAACCGCAGTAATGTATTCAAGTTCACGGCCTGTCTGACGCTTTACTTCACGCGCTTTTGCCTCAACTTCAAAAAGCCTGCATCTTCCCGGAAGCCCGTAAGCTTTTAATGCCGGAGTTACAGCCAGGCATATAGTCTTGCTTGTGCGGCTTTTATCAGCAACGACAAGCTTTGCCTTAAGCGGATCTAATCCGCGTTCCCGGCATTCAACTGAGGCATAAAATGATTTTAAGTCGATTGCAAGATAAGTTTTATTCATTAAAACAACTCAGGCTGAAGAGAATCTTCCGGGAATTCATCCATCCATTTGAAGACTGAATCCGTACCGAGCATTATATTGTTTTTACGGCAGGTTTGAAAGATACGATTCATGAGCCTGTTTTCATTCGGACTTGAAACAATGTAGCTGTTTCCGAAAGTCTTTATGTACCGCTCCTTAATTCCCCTGAAGCGTCCGTCTTTTTTTGAAAGCCTGTCGAGTGCAGAATAAAAATACTCGCGGTTACCTTCGCGAAGGGTAAGTCCTATTCCAAAACAGACTACTGCCTTAACGCCCGCGCGCACACAGTAATCTAAAATGCCGTCAACATTTTCTTCCGTATCATTTATAAAGGGAAGCAGCGGAGTAAACCATACGACAGTAGGAATTCCATGGTCGCGGCATTCGCACAGAACTTCAAAGCGGCGGCTCGTAACACATACGCCCGGCTCAATCAGGCGCGAAAGGTCATCATCAAAAGAAGTAAGCGTCATCTGAACTACAGTTTTGGCCTTACGGTTTATGCGCTCAAGAATGTCGATGTCACGAAGGACAAGATCCGATTTTGTAATGACTGCGGCTCCGAAATTGTTGCGGTCAATTACTTCAAGACAGCGGCGCATAACGCACAGGTCTTTTTCAAGCGGAATGTAAGGGTCACACATAGAACCTGTCCCAATCATGCACCTCTTTCTTTTTTTGCGCAGCGCTTCTTCCAGAAGTTCAGGCGCATTCTGCTTTACTTCTATATCTTCAAAGTCATGTGCAAACTGATAGCATTTGCTCCGCGAATCACAGTAAATGCAGCCGTGCGTACATCCGCGGTAAACGTTCATTGAATGAGGCCCTAGAATTGACTTTGCGTTTACAAAGTGCATTATTTTTTCCAGTGCTTGAGTTGAGAAAGGTGACTGTCGTAAAATGCGCGGCGTTCTTCATCGCTCTTGTTTTCAGGATTGGGCATGTGCTGAAGCATAAAATCCAGAAGCGAGTCTTTTGTCTTGTATGCAAAGTTTCCGTCGTCATAACACCACTTGCAGTAGTCCTCGTTAAAGTTACCGTCTGTTTCGCGGCTTATCATTTCGTCTTCGTTAAGCGGCATTCCGCAGCACTGACAGAAAAGCTGGCGCGGAGAACCAAGCAGAGTATTTATAGAAACATTGAACTCACGCGAGAGGACTTTGAGCAGTTCCGGATTAGGCTGCGTTTCTCCTGTTTCCCAGCGGCTTACTGCCTGACGCGTAACATTTACGCGGGATGCCATTTCTTCCTGCGTAAGATTATTTTTTAAACGAAGATTCTTTAAGATTTCCTGAACTTCCATTCTTTTCTCCCCGGCGTTTTCCGCCTTTTGTATTGCAGCAGGATTCATGCCTCTTATCCGGCACAAGCGCCGCGGCATGTTCCTTAACTATGAATCAAATTATAGCATGCCGCCCTGTACGAAAAAAGAAACAGTCTGTTGCTTTTTAAAGCCTGCATAAAAAAGCATCTGTCCTTAAAGTTTCCTAAACATTTATGATTTCTACGGAATACTTTTCGACAATCTGTTC
>JAGABO010000083.1 GCA_017614655.1 Treponema sp.
AAAATCTTACAAGGGCTTTATAAAGGAAATCATTACCGGAGAAAAATCAGAAAAAAAACAGAAAGACATTTTTGAGCGCATAAAGTTTACCGTAAAAAACGGAGTTCTTTCTGTTGCAGCCGACATGAACGGTAGTGCAAGAACTGTTTCCATAGATAAAGCTTTTTTTGCAGAAAATGAAATTCCTTTTGTTACCATAAATGATGAAGAAGGAAAAATAGTTCACGGTATTATTCCGGAAGGCAAAAACCTTGAATCACTTTCTTCCTTTATGGAACGTCTTGCACTCGAAGGAAAACCTGCAACCCTCGGTTACATGCCCGACTGCGACGGAGACAGAGGAAACACAGTATTCATGACGTCGGAAAACAAAGCAAAAGTTCTTTCTGCCCAGGAAGGTTTTGCACTCTGTACGGCAACAGAACTTGCCTTTGAAACCTGGAAACACGGAGACTCTTTCTTTGGAAAATCAAAGCTTAAAAAGCTTGCCGTCTGCGTAAACTGCCCTACTTCCATGAGAATCGACGAAATCTGTTCTGCGTTTAATGCAAGGCTTTTCCGTGCAGAAGTTGGAGAAGCAAATGTCGTAAATCTTTCCAAAGAAAAAAGGAAGGAAGGCTTTAATGTAAGGATTCTCGGAGAAGGAAGCAACGGCGGAAACATCACACCGCCTTCAAGCGTGCGCGATCCGCTCTGTACGGTTTTTGCAATCCTTAAAATGCTTGCCCTGCGTGATAACATCGAAAAAAACGGCAGCATAAAAAAGGGCCTCTTTCATATCTGGTGTGAAAAATCAGGGCAGGAAAAAAAGTATAAAAGCGATTTTACAATCGAAGACATCATAAAAACCCTTCCTGCCTATACAACAACCGGAGTAAGCGAAAGCCGTGCCGTTCTTAAAGTTGAATGTACCGACATGGGAAAGCTAAAGCTCCGCTTCCAGAAGTTTTTTGAAGAAAGCTGGAAAGAGCGCAAAGCTGAACTTAAAGAAAAATACGGACTTGAATCTTATGACTGTTGCACTACAAACGGAACTAAAGAGATTCAGGGGGCTTCTGACTGGAGTAACGGCCGCGGCGGTCTTAAGGTGCGCTTTTTTGACAGGGAAAAACGTCCCTGTGCCTACATCTGGATGAGGCCAAGCGGTACCGAAAGCGTATTCAGGATTCTCTGCGACGTAAAGGGAGATAAACCTCAGATGGAAGCAAGCCTTCTTGAATGGGAAACCTCTCTCCTTAAAAAAGCCGATGAAATCTGATAAATGCAGTTTGTTTTTTTCATTGCAAAAAAAGATACTTCTGTTAAAATAAAAGGAAGCATAAAATTCAGGTTTATCCTGAAATCATTATATAAGGAGAATTTGTTTTAATATGGAAGAAAAAGAAATACTTGCAAAGGCTCAGGCTTATATTGCAGAAGAAAAAGATGAAGTTTTCCGCTCACAGGTAGAAGAACTTGTTGCAAAAAAGGACTTTAAGGAACTGGAAGACCGCTTTTACCAGTCACTTGAATTCGGAACAGGCGGACTTCGCGGAGTAATGGGCGGCGGAACAAACCGAATGAACACCCTTAACATTTCAAAGGCAACACAGGGACTTGCAAGCTATCTTATAAAGGCATTCCCTAAAGAACATAAGGAGGGAACCTTAAGTGTTGCAATCGCTTACGATTCAAGGCACAACCACGATAAATTTTCTGACGTAACTGCATGTGTATTTGCAGCTAACGGAATCAAGGCATATCTTTTTACTTCGATGCGCCCGACGCCGGAACTTTCCTTTGCAATCCGCACGCTCGGCTGTAAATCCGGCGTTGTCGCAACTGCAAGCCATAACCCGCCTCAGTACAACGGCTACAAGGCATACTGGGACGACGGAGCTCAGGTTGTTGAACCGCACGACACAGGAATCATTGATGAAGTAAATGCCGTAAAGGAAGTAAAGCTCATCGACAAGGAACAGGCAATTAAGGAAGGAAAAATCGTCCTCATCGATAAGGAAATTGATGAAAAATTCCAGTCAATGGTAAAAAAGCAGCTCTTCCGTCCTGAACTCATCAAGGAAAAGGCAAGCTCCGTAAAGGTTGTCTACACTCCTCTCCACGGAACGGGTGCAATGCACGTAGAAAAGGTTCTCGGTGACCTTGGCCTTAACGTAATTACAGTTCCTGAACAGCGCGAAGGAAACGGCGACTTCCCGACAGTAGAAAAGCCGAATCCGGAAGAAGCTCCGGCACTTAAAATGGCACTCGACCTTGCAAAGAAGGAAAAGGCAGATGTCGTAATGGCAACCGACCCTGATGCAGACCGCTTCGGTTCAGCCTTCCCGGATAAAGACGGAAACTATGTTCTTGTTACCGGAAACCAGATGGGTGCCCTTCTTGCTGACTACGTACTTCTTTCTAAAAAAGAGTTCGGTAAAATGCCGGAAAAGCCGGTTCTTATCCGTTCAATCGTAACTTCACCGTTTACAGACAAGATTGCAGCGTTCTACGGAGTACGCGCACAGGAATGCCTTACTGGCTTTAAGTGGATTGCCTATGATGAAGGCCAGATGGAAAAAGACGGAAGCGGAAACTACGTATTCGGCTTTGAAGAAAGCTACGGTTATCTTGTAGAAACAGAAATCCGCGACAAGGACGGAGTAAGTGCCGCTGCAATGTGTGCAGAAATGACACTCTACTGGGCAAGCAAAGGAAAGAGCCTTCTTGAACGTCTTAACGAACTTTACATGGAACACGGACTTTTCCAGGATGTTTCCATCAACAAATACTTCCCCGGAGTTTCCGGTCCCGGCATCATGAAGGGAATCATGACAAAACTCCGAACGGAAGGACTTAAAACTCTCGGCGGAAAAAAGGTACTTAAAATCCGAGACATTCAGGAAAGCGTTTCTTTTGATCCGGCAAATCCGGCTGCAAAGGAAAAGGTTTCTCTTCCGAAGAGCAACGTACTTCAGTTCTATCTTGAAGGCGGAACTGTTGTAAGCGCTCGTCCGTCTGGAACGGAACCGAAGATTAAGTTCTACATCAATACCGTAACTCCGGTTGCAGAAAAGACGGATGCAGCACTTGAAACAGCACGCAAAGATGCAGACAGGCTCTGTGATTCAATCAACGCAGAAATCATGTCCATCCTTGATGCAGCAGGCTGATAATTATTATTTATTATAGATAGAACAGCAGCGTACGTAAGCGTGAAGCTTTCAAAAAAACGCATTTGAAGAACGGAGTGTGCCGAAGGCCTTCAACCGCGTTTTTTCTGGAAGTTTTACGCTGAAAGCACATTGCTGTTCTACGAATATACAATGAATAAACGCGTGACTCATAATTCAAGGACAAATTACAGGAAGATTGCAGAAGAGTTTGCCGGCGGGCAGGTTTATGTTGCTTTTGACACCGAAACTTCCGGGCTCAGCTGCAGGACGGAATCAATAATAGAAATTGCCGCCGTCAAATTTGACTGTAACGGTATAATCGAAAAGTTCAGTTCGTTCATCAATCCGGGAAAACCGCTTTCGTATTTTATAACAAACCTTACCGGCATTACGGATGAAATGCTTTGTGATGCTGATGATGAAGCATGCGTAATAAAAAAGTTTCTTTCGTTCACCGGAAAAGACACTGTCCTTATTGCGCACAATGCTCCTTTTGACATTCATTTTGTAAATGCCGCATTAGAAAGAATGAAGCTTCCTCCGCTTAAAAACAGATATGTGGATACCCTGCCCTTTACAAGAAATCAGTTTCCCGAAATCCGCACGCAGGAAGAAGGTGCCTACAGGCTCGAAAACCTTGCAAAACGGTTTAAGTTAAAATGCGGAAACAATCACCGCGCCCTTGCAGACTCCGTGATGTGCATGAAACTTTTTGAACTGCTTGTAAAAAATCAGGAAGAAAAAAGTAATACTTCACAAAAGCTTCTTAAGTCTATCCTCTCGGAGCTTTAGCAGGATCAATTGGAATTGATTTCTGGAAAACCATGAATAGAATCTGAGACTTCTGCTTAAGGCTGTCAATTCCGGCTGTTCCAAGCACGTCGCCGAAAACAACGTACTCTCCCTTCTTTACCTTTATTGAACCGAGTCCTGAATAGGCATAGATGTGTCCTGTCTTTGACTGAACAAACACAACCTGTCCATAACCGCGGTAATTTCCTACATACATTACGGTTCCAGACCTTACGGCAGTTACGTTTTCGTTCTTTGCCGCACTAAGCTGAACACCGCTTACCTTGCCTTTTACATAGGTAACTTCGGAAGCTTTTACCGGCCATACAAGCGAAGAGTCGCCTTTTTTATCTGAATAGTTTCTCGGATCCGTTGCCTTTGGAAGTTCCGGAAGGGAAGCAGTTTTTGTATCAAGAATTGTTGCAGGTATTTTAAGTTTATCTCCGGCTTTTAACACAGAGGAACCGTCAAGTGAATTAAGTTTTTTGAGTTCATCTACCGAAATACCGTTTTTGCGTGCAATACTGAACAGCGTATCTCCTTTCTGAACCGTATAAACATCGAATTTTCTTTCGGAAGCGGCAGATTTATCATCCTTTGAAGGAATTGAAAGCTTCTGTCCGGCCTTAAGGACATCATTCTTTGTAAGTGAATTTACCGAGCACAGTTCATCTACAGTGATTCCATACTTTCTGCTGATTGAATAAAAAGTCTCACCCTTCTCTACCGTATGTACTTTTGCCTCACAGAAGCATACTGATGAAAAAGCCATAAGGGCAGCGAAAAAACATTTTCTGATTACAAAAAAAGACACCTTCATACCTTACATTGTCGGCAGAAAAAAGAGTTTTCTTTAGCATAACAACATGTTGCCTAAAGTAATGAAATTCGCTATTCTATGCTAAATCAGTATTTGATTAAGGAGAAAAAAAATCCATGAGCGTTAAAGTTGCTATTAATGGTTTTGGCCGCATTGGCCGTTTGGCTTTCCGTCAGATGTTCGAAGCTGATGGTTACGAAGTAGTTGCAATCAATGATCTTACAAGCCCAAAAATGCTTGCACACCTTCTTAAGTATGACACTGCACAGGGTGGATTCATGGGCCGCATTGGTGAAGGAAAGCACACTGTATCTGCTACAGAAGATTCTATCATTGTTGACGGAAAAGAAATCAAGATTTCTGCAGAAAAAGATGCAGCAAACTGCCCGTGGGCAAAATACAATGTAGACGTTGTTCTTGAATGTACAGGTTTCTACTGCGCAAAGGACAAGGCTTCTGCACATATCACAGCTGGTGCAAAGAAGGTTGTTATTTCTGCTCCTGCAGGAAATGATCTTCCTACAATCGTTTACAACGTAAACCACAAGACTCTTACAAAGAATGACAACATCATTTCTGCAGCTTCTTGTACAACAAACTGTCTCGCTCCAATGGCTAAGGCTCTTAACGACTACGCTCCAATCCAGAGTGGTATCATGAGCACAATCCAT
>JAGABO010000084.1 GCA_017614655.1 Treponema sp.
ACTTTGCAACAGGCTTTGTCCAGTAATAGTTTATAAAATTCGGCTTGTTGACATCTAATGAAGTGTAAAGTCCGGGATCTTTATCTTCCTGATGCCCCGTAAAGCCTTCTATAGTAATTTCACTTCCGATGTAACTTTCCGGAAGGCGGGCTTTTAAATTTATGGTATACACTTCTGTGTCTACGCCCTGTATTTTAACGTTTGCTTCCGAAAGTTCAAAAAGCTGTTTTCTTGTTCCGTTACTCAAGGCAATCATAAGTTTAAAATACTCTTCATTTCCCGGTTCTGACTTTGCAGTTTCCGGCATCGGGTCAAAGAAAGACTTTGTTAACATAAGGACTCCGGAAGAAGAATCGTAATCACTGCGTACCGGTACAGGAGTGGCAGTAAGAGCTATTTCGCCGGTTCCGGCTCCCTGAACGGTTCCTGTAGAACTGGAAACAACACGTCCGCTTGCCGTCATATATTGAACGTAATATCTGTAAAATTTTGTATTGTCGGTATAGTGGTCATAAAAGAGAATGTTTCCGGAAAAAAGTTTGGGTGAATCATTTTCTCCGGCCGATACATTCTGAGGAATTGCCTGACCTATCATGACAGCCGAATCCTGTACGGAAGATGCACCTGCTGAACCGTCTGCAACTTCATAGCGGATGACGTTCACATATTTATAGCCCCCATGCGGAGGTATGCTTATAATTACATCCCCGTTATTAGAGTTTACAGTCGGAGCAGTTATTTCCGGCTTTTCATTAGAGAAGTCTACAACTCCGCAAGAATTTAACAATGCCGCAAAAGAAAGTGCGGTCAAAAAAAATAAAGCCCTTTTCATCCTTTAGAATATCGGATTGAAACACGGCTTTCTTTAGTGTATTCTAATAATATGATTCTACAGTCAATCTGTTTCTGTTTTGTTCCGCTGATGCTGATTTTTGCAGCATTCTACGCGTTCGTTCCTAACCTTAAGATTACCGATGCGCTTCTGAGTGTCCTTGCGGGTCTTCTTGCAATCATTCCGGCCGGTGCGCTTAATATTTTTGTCTTCTCGGGAATTGCAGAACAGGCAAAAACTCTTTCGCAGGTTTTTACACGCGACTTGATTTTAAACGGACTTGCAGAAGAAGTCATCAAGATGATTTTCATATACATCTTTATTTCGAGAAAGCTGGAGCTTAAAACTTTCTTTTTCTGTGCGCTTCTTTCGGGAGCCGCTGTAGGATGCTTTGAACTTTTCATCTATTTTTATTCATACCAGGGCGACATTCAGTTTAAGTACTTTCTGCGTCTTTTTACAGCTGTACTTCTTCATACTTTCTGTGCAGGGCTTGGAGGACTTACAGCTTATTCAATCAAAAATAAATGCCGCACGCTTGCTCCGGTTATTCTTGCAGTCATCTTACACGGAACCTACAATTACTTTGCAGGTTTTAAACCGGACGTGCCGTTCTTTTACTTTTCATTTGCAGTGATCCTTTTCTCGCTCATTGAATGCCGAGTCAGATACACAAGACTTAACGGAAACCCTTCTGAACACAAGGAGATATGAAACATGTCAAAAGTCGTTACTTTCGGTGAAATTATGTTACGCATTCAGCCTGCCGATTATTACCGCTTTGTTCAGGTCGACAGCATGACTACGACTTTTGGCGGGGCAGAAGCAAATGTTGCCGTTTCGCTTTCCAACTTCGGAATGGATTCTTACTATGTTACAAAACTTCCTGCCCACGAAATCGGACAGGCAGCAGTGAACAGTTTAAGGCGTTACGGAGTTCACACCGACTTCATACTGCGCGGCGGAGACAGAATCGGAATTTACTACAACGAAAAAGGAGCTTCGCAGAGAGGCTCAAAATGCATTTACGATCGTGCGGGCTCTTCGATTCAGACTGCAAAGGCATGTGAGTTCGACTGGAAAAAAATCCTTGACGGAGCACGATGGTTCCACATAACGGGAATTACTCCTGCACTCGGAAAGGAAATGTTACAGGCATGCATCGACGGCTGCAGGACTGCGCGTGAAATGAACGTCACTACTTCATTTGATTTGAACTACCGCTCAAAGCTCTGGACCGGAAAAGAAGCAGAAAAAGCAATGTCAGAAATATGCAGGTATGTTGACGTGTGCATTGCAAACGAAGAAGATGCCGCTGATGTATTCGGAATTACGGCAGAAGGAACGGATGCTTCAAAAGGTGAAATCAACAGCGACGGCTATCTTTCTGTTGCACGCAGGCTAAAGCAGAAGTTCGGCTTTAAAAAAGTTGCAGTTACGCTTCGCTCTTCCATAAATGCAAACCGCAATGACTGGCAGGCACTTCTTTACTGTGATGACGATGACTATGCATTCAGCACGAAACACGAACTCTGGATTGTAGACCGCGTAGGAGGCGGAGACAGTTTTGCAGCTGGACTTATCTATGCACTTGTCAAAGGAAAAAACACGCAGGATTCTGTTAACTGGGCAACGGCTGCTTCTGCACTCAAGCATACGGTTATCGGAGACTTTAACATGGTAAGTGCCGCAGAAGTAGACAGGCTTACTTCCGGTGACGGTTCAGGAAGAATACAGCGCTAGTCCTTTGCTTTCTGAAACTTAAG
>JAGABO010000085.1 GCA_017614655.1 Treponema sp.
CCCAGTGAATATTCTGCATTTTCTATGTGTTTTTTTAAGCCAGGATATGAAGAATTTAATTCGTAAAGTGAAAGGAGGTCACTGTATGATGCAACTGCAAGCGGTGTTTTTCCATTTATTTCTTTTACGCATGATTCAACCCTCATCGGGAAAACGGCATCAAAATTTTCTTTGTCGAGAAGTCGTTCTATTTTAAGTGTAAGAAGTCCTGCATCTTTGTTTCTCGGATAGTAGGTTTTTACAAGACTTACTTTTTCCTTTGCATTTTCAAGCAGTTTTTTTCCTTCCTGCGTTTTACCTTCCTGCATGAGGGCAGAACCTTTCTGATAGAATTCATCTGCAAGCGAAAGGTTTCTGTTCATTTCCGGAGCCTTTGTGTCATAAGGTGAAATTTCACGTCCGCCTTTTATTTCCAGGGCAGTATTTACAAAGTCCTTGAGGCGTTCAAGTTCCATATCTCTGTCAATTGGAAGGTCAGTTAGTTTTTCCCATGCTGATCTTTTTTCTTCTATTTGAGTTATTACAAGACTTGCATTTTCGAAGTTGCCCGAGTCATAAGATCTTTTTGCCTTTGTCTTGAGGTTTCGCTGTTCTTTAAAAAACTCCGGCTTTTTCTTTTCGATGATTTTGTCTTTAAGCAAAATGATTGAACTGTAGACATTTTCCTTTAAGTCTCCGTCATTGTTAAGCGAAGCCGTATGCGAATCGTAGGAATTTTTTGCTTTCTGAAGATTATCCATTGCAGAATCATAAGCTGCCGTGTTGTAGCTTCTTGAAGCCCTTTCATAAAAAACGGTTACTTCATTTTTTGCAAGGACAGCATCCAGTTTAAGTGACCGTGCCTTTTCCGAAACAGCCGAAAGTTTTGGAAAAAGCTTTTGAAGATTGTCCCTTGTAGTGTCTATTTCGCGGCTTTCTTTTAGAAAACTTGATCTGTATGCATATCCGTCCGAAAGTTTTACTTTTGATGAATCCAGATGCTTTATGTCATTGCGTATTGATTCTTCGAGTACCGGAAGACGGTCAAGCGCACGCTGAGAATATTTTACTTCGTTACCGGAATCAATCAGTTTTTCTATTTCTGTAAGCTCTGTGCTTTCTGAGTTGTAAAGACCTTCTGCACAGAGAGCGTAGTATGCTGCACTTTCTTTCCAGTATTCGACGGAAAGGGTAGATGCTGTTTTCTCTATTTCTTCCGAAGCATTATAAAGACTGTCTGCAAATATTCTTGAAGAGGGACGGATATTTTCCATGCGTCTTAGTCTTACAAGCGGCTGTGATTTTTTCTGTGCTACTGCGGTATTTGAAAACGAAAGAAATGAATTTGCAAATCTTATGAGCTCTTCTGAATATGTGTCTTTGCCGCTTTTTACTGCATTTACAGGATCATCCGGTTTTTTTAGGTTTGTTTTTTTGAGTTCGCGGTATGATTTTACCGTTGCCTGAATTGAACTGCTTTCCGTGCATACGGTAGAAAGAAAATCCATTTCATCAGAAAAAGAAATTTTCTCCCTTACGATGTTTCTTCCGGCTCCTTCCAGCAGGGCGTATATTTCATGAATTTTTTTCTGATATTCGGCATTTTTTTTGAGTGCAAGGGCACATTCTTTTGCCTTTTCCATGTCTGTGTTTTTGAACAGGGAAGAAACTTCCATCTGTTCAGCAAACGATGATGCATAAGATATGCTTTCGTCTTCTATGCTTTTTTTTGCTTTTTCCAGAACAGAATCAATGCAGGAATCCATTACTCCAAGAATTCCGGTTCTTCTGTCTTCATCTATTCCGAGTATTGATTTTGAAAGATATGTAATGTAGGGAGACGAGCCGTTTCTCTTTATAATCTGCCCGGACTCTGCAACGGAATTTCTTATTTCTATAAGCGGAAGAAGTTTTTCCGTAAGTTTTTTTGAATCCTTTGCGCTTTCTATGTCTGTTTTTATTTTCTGAATGTCACCCTGCAGCCTGATGAATTTTGAAATTTCGTTTTTAACTTTTCCTATTTCTTCATCAGTTTTTTTTACTTCGTAGGACGGAGCACTGTATGAATCCCTCATGAAGCCGAATGCATCCGGTTTTTTCTTTTCTGTTTTTGAAAAAGCTTCTGCTGCATCTGCAAAATTTCCGTCAATTGTAAGCGCCAGTGCTTCTGAATTTATTTCTGCAAAACGTGAAGGATATTTTTTAAACACTGCACCTGCAATAGTTTCCGATTCTGATTTTTTTGCAGAAACCGGAACGGCAAATGTGAGAATAAATGTCGTAAGAAAGAAGAATGTCTTTTTTCGGTTCATTTTTCTATACATTGAATTTTAACATTTATTTTCAAATTTGTATAGAATTAAAAAATAAAACTATTTCTTTCTGCTGTAGATTCTGTAATTCATCCACGGGTAAATGGCGTCCTGCTTTTCTTTTTTTGTAAGCCAGTCCGTGCTTACGGTATTCGAAGCAAGTGCATTAAAAATCATGGTGAATGAAAGTATGTGGCGCTTAAAAGTATCTTTTACGTATTCGGTAAGTTTTCCTTCATGAAGCATAAGGGGCCACTGTCCGCTCTGTGCAAGAAGAATTTCTTTTGCAGCAAGATTAAGGAGACGTCCCTTAAGGCTGGTTTCTGAAGGAAGCCTTTCTGCAAGATCTGTCATTCTTTCCGTTGCTTTCCTGATGTAACGGTACATCCAGCTGTTTGAATCATCAAGAAGATTTTCTCCGTATCCTGAATCATCACCGGTGGAAGGGAAGGGGTCTACTTTTTGAAGTGTAAGCTGATCTTCAAGAAGATTACGGCAGAGATCAAGTTCAACTCCCTCTCCGTCCTTACAGAATGAACGTATTACTTTTTCCAGAAAGATAATTCCTTCGTGCCATTTTTCGCCGATAAGTTCAGCAGGAATTACGCAGATGTCAGAAACTGTTTTTTCGGGAAGCAGTTCTGCTGCTTTTGAAAGTTTTTCTTTTATGCTGTCAGTAAAGACAGCTGCATCTTCTGTTACCTGTTCAAGAGCTTCTTCCGGATCGTAGATTTCTGTTTCTTCTCCCGGATCATCTCCGCCTTTTTTCCAGTAGCGGTAAAGGGTACCGCTTCTTACTCCCGAGTTACCGAGAAAGGATTTAAGTTCTTCTGCCTTAAGTTCGTAGCCTATATCTTTAAACTCCGAACGGTAAACTTCGTTTTCTACAAAGCCTTCTTCTCCGTTTATAAGTTTTAGTGCCTGACTGTCTGTAGGAAACAGAATGAGAGAAGAAGGACTCCTTACCGGACGGAAAATACCTGTGTCGCAGGCATTGTTCGAAAAAAGTACGGTACGCGGGTCTACCAGAGTGTAGTTCATTCCGTAAGAACGGAGAATTCTGTCTAATCCAGGCGCAAAGCCCATGAACGGCAGGAAGAAACCGTCTCCGCTTTCTCCGAAGAACTGTCTCTGTGCGTAAAGACCTGTTTCTACCTGTGCATTGACTGCTTCTTCCAGATCAGAAAAGTGGGGCAGATATGCGTAAGTAGCTGCTGTCGGAATAAGTTCTATTAAGCCTTTTGCAGCAAAGGAGGCAAAAGCTTTTGTAAGGTTTTTGCCGTATTTTTCCGTAAAGTCTGATTTTGTCTTCTTAAAGTTTTCGAGCGTTTCTTTTGCAAGTTCACTGCATTCAGAACCTTTAGTACGTTTTATTTCGCTTTCTCCGAGTTTTATAGCCCTTTCAAGGAAGTTTTCGTACTGTTTCTGAATTTCTGCATCGTTTAAGAGTTCTGCCAGCTGGGAAGAAATTACCATAGAAATCTTAAAGTCTGCACCTTCTGATTCCAGCTGTGAAAAAAGATTTAAAAGCGGAATGTATGTTTTTGTTATTGCCGAAAAAAGTACTTCGTTTTCGTTTGTAAACTCAGTTTTGCTGTTTAAGTTTCTTATGTACGCCTGATTTGCATTTATTACAAGTACGAGTTTTTTAGCTGACATCCCCATCCCCTTAGTTTGAAAAAGACTGTCTGTGATTTATGTAGTGTGAATAAAGGAGTTCCTTCATTCCGGAAAGTTCTACAAGCGGACTCATCTTTATTTTTTTACCCGGCTGCATGTCCCTTATGTCTTCACGCTCTTTAAGTATTTTCATTTTTTTAGAGAAAGTAAGTACCCTCGGCTGTTCATCTGCAAATTTCTGCGCAAGACTTACCATGACGTATTTTTTATCTGTCGGGATAAGGACGGAAAGTTCTCTCTGCTCCGGTTTTATGCTTAAGTCGAATGAATCGCACGGTTTTTCGTCGGTTTCATTTTCGTAGAATGTGATGTGAAGAAAAATGCTTTCGAAAGACGGATCCTGTTTTATCACGGCCATGTCTGATTCCTTTATGTCCCAGTAGACAAAAAGCCAGGCAGGATTTCTCATGAAAAGGGATACCGTTGTGTCGTTGTAAGTAAGCGGAAGATCCTGTTCTTCGAAAAGTTCCTGTTCGGTAAGGGTTTCGTCTGTGCCTGTTCCTGCGGCATCTTCTTCGGTAAATTCAAGAAGTTCTCCGATGATAAGCCTTCTGTCTAAGTTGTCGGGAAAATCAATTCCATAGTCATCTGCAAGGCTTAATAAATCAGCAGTAGACATTGCTTCCAGTCTCTGCCGTGTCAGGAGATCTTTTTTCATGATTTATCATAATTGCGAAAAACAGAGATTTAGTCAATATAAAAAAACGGCAGTTCGGTTAATTTATTTTAAGTTTTCCTTCTGGTCGGCGCATGTTTCGCGGGGTTCAATTTTTTCCATTATGTACCGCATAAAAAAATAAAGCCCGGCTTACCTTAAATAAGTCGGGCTTATTCTTTTGGAGATGGGGGGAATTGAACCCCCGTCCGAACAAGTTAACCAGGCACCTCTACAGGCTTATTGAAGCGAGGTGTTTGTCGGGAAAGGGTAGCGGCTTCAAAGGCGTCCTTTCCGTATCGCAGAAAGAAGTCCCGTACACGGCCTGCGCTCCGTGCAAAGCAAGTCCCTGTCTGTGACAGCAGTTTACGGCGTTAGGAACAGCACACCGCAAGTGCCGGTCTCGCATTAAGCAGCGAGGCTAACTGCTTCGGAAGATTCCTCTTCACGACGTTTTGCAACTTTTGCAGTTATTGTTTTGTCAGTTTAAGGCACCTTCACGCCTGCCTGCAGCACAAGATTACTCCTGCCCGTCGAAACCGGAACATCCCCGGTTTTATTAAAAGCGCCTTATATAAACATAAAAGCGCTTTTTAGTCAACTTTAGTCACCTACAGTAACACCGTGTCTCTTCTGCTGGAAGTGCTTGAGCATTGCTACTCCGTTTCTCTTGTCGTTGTAGATGAAACCGCCGTTCCAGTATTCAAGGGCTGCGAAAAGTGCGTTTCCGCCGTCCTGATCATCAGATTTTTTTGTACGGAAAGTTACGTAGTTTGCAAGTTCTTCGAAGTTTGAATCGCGGAGAGCGTCAATTCTTTTTCTGTTGAACTCATTCCACTTTTCAAGATCCTTAAATCCTTCACCTTCGTCTTCTACGATGATGTGTGCATGTGTTGCACTGAAGGAGTACCATACGCGAACCTTCTTGTTGATGTCGCAGTTATTTCCGTGTTTTACTGCGTTTTTGATAATTTCACTTATCTGCTGTTCAAGAAGGTTAATTTCCTTGATTTCAAGGGGAGCCGACTGCACGATAAGAAGCGTGAAGTATCTGATCTGCCTGAAGTCTGACGGAAATTCCTTGTAAAGCATATTTGCTTTGTCAAAGAGCGGGTCGTTGCTGTCTGCACGTAATTCTTTGAGTTCTTCCATTTTCTGCCCCCTTATTCATTTATCATAAGAAGAGCTTCTTCAACGCTGTTGGCAATAGGGAAATAGCCCATAAGTTTCGTAAGCTCAATAACTTTCTTTACAGAACCGTGTATATTGGAAATGTAAAGCTTCAGATTCATCTTCTTAATGGTTGAAGAAATGTAAATGAGAGCTCCGATTCCGGACGAGTCGATGTAGTCAACCTGTTCGAGATTGATTACGAAGGACTTTACGTTCTTCTCAAGCATCTTCATTACAAGTTCCTTGAGTTTGTAAGAATTGTACAGATCCATTTCACCATTTACGTCGATGATGTAAACTTCGCCATTCTTACGGATTTTAAGTTCCATTTTCTAGCTCCTTTTTAAAGGTTTATTTCCTAAAATTTCACAATAAGCAGAGTCTGGTCATCATGCTGCACAAGACTTCCGCTGAATTTTTTTATGTCTGCCTTTACAAGGTTGACAATATCTTTTCCCGATGAATTGTGATTCGTCTGGATTAATTTAAGCAGTCTGTCAGTAGTATACTGTTTTCCTGCATCATTGAGCGATTCAACAATACCATCTGTGTACATAATCATTATATCACCTTTTTTGACATCGTGCATATAATTTTTGTACTCGGTTGACTTTTCTACTCCGATAGGTTCACTCTGAACGGAAATCTTTTCGATACTGTTCGTTTCTCCGCTGTACCAGTAGAGAGGAGTCGTACCGCAGGAAGAGAATTCAATCTTTGAAGTTTCCGGATCATAGTTAACGAGGGCAAGAGAACCGAAATGGTCTGCACTGAAGGATTCACCTGAAATTCCCTTGTTTACCCAGTTAAGGATTGTTCCTGCAGTCTGTTTTGTATTTACGACCAGGCGGAGCATTGCACGTACCATCGTCATAATCATGACGCTGTTTATGCCTTTTCCTGCAATATCTCCGACGATGAAGGAAACCCTGTCTTTTCTTGATGGAATGACATCATAGAAGTCACCGCAGACACCTTCGTTCTGTTCGAACAGGGATCCGATCTGTACATCCTTTATAATCGGGAGCTTTACAGGACGGAGCATACTCTGGATATTGATTGCAAGATCCGTTTCCTTTGTAACTCCGTTATGCTCGATAACTTCCTTAACTGTTATTGAATTCTGAACGGCTTCTGCAGCAAAACCTGCAAGAGTTTTAACAGTTTCGAACTCTGCTTCCGTAAATTTAGGGCTTGAATGGCTTCTTGAAAGTGCTATAAGTCCGATTACGGCATCTCCGTTAAGCATCGGAACTACAATATAGCTTCCACATTCAAGGAATTCTTCCGGTCCGTTCTGATAAATGCGGTCATCCATTTCCGGTTTTGTAATGAGTTCCGGCTTTC
>JAGABO010000086.1 GCA_017614655.1 Treponema sp.
CACTTTTTTTTGCTTTATATTTTTACTGCGGATACTCTGGTGGAAGTACCCATCCTGCAGAGTGTGTTCTATAACAGAAATCCTGCCTGTTTTTTTAGGACTCCCTTATTTTTTTACGGTTTTCTTAACGAGGAACACGCTCAGAAGGAGGGCAACAACGTAAAGGGCTCCCGTAACGATAAGCACGTTCTGATATCCGGCAGGGTTTGCCCTGACTCCGTTTACTTCGATGAACTCACCGGTGTGGTTTACGATAAACGAAGCCATCTGGTTTCCGCTTAAGCCGGCAAAAGCCCATGCAGAAAGAGTAATTCCGTGAATTGCAGAAATACTTCCCATTCCGTAGTGATCGCTTAAAAGAGTCGGAACATTGGAGAAACCTCCGCCGTAGCCTGCATTAACTACAAAAATAAGGATAAGAACAAGAGCTATAAGAAGCACGTTTCCGGAACCGGTTGCAATTCCCTTTGTAAGATAAACGGCTGCCGTAAAAAGAATGGAAAGAACAAAGATAAGCTTGTAAACAGTATTTCTGTCCTTCATGTGATCTGCCCAGGCAGAGAAACCGAGGCGGCCTCCTGCGTTAAACACGGCAGAAATTGTAGAAATAAGTCCTGCAAAAGAAGCAAGACCTACGCACTTTACGATCATCTTTTCCTGAGAAATCAAAGCAAGACCGCATGTGATGTTGATGTAGAACATGAGCCAGATTCCGGCATAGCTGAACAGAGGCTCGCGCTTTAAGGTTGCAAGGATACCGTCTTCCTTTGACTTGACCTGAGGTTCAACCCAGTCGGCCGGCTTTGCAAGCATAAGGTGTCCGGCAAACATCATTACAAAGTAAACTGCTGCAAGAATATAGAACATATTGTAGATTTCGCCGTTCTGATTGTCGCCCAAAAGCTTCTGAATGATTGGAGAAGCAAGGGCTTTTGCTGCCCCGAAGCCTGCAACTGCAAGACCGGTAGCAAGTCCCTTCTTGTCCTTGAACCAGAGCATGAGCGTCTTTACCGGAGAAAGGTAGCCGGTTCCCAGTCCTATACCCATTATAAAACCGTAGGAAACGTAGATTCCGATCAAAGCAAGGATGCTTGGCTGTCCTGCCTTAAAGCAGTTTCCGCCGTACCAGATGAAGAATCCCGTTCCTGCCATTCCCAGGGAAAAGCAGATTGTCGCAATGAGCGAAGACTTGTGAATGTTCTTTTCTACTACGTTACCGAGAAAAGCTGCACTCATGCCAAGGAAGAAAATTGCAAAACTGAACGCCCATTCAGTAGCACCCTTGGAAAAACCGATGTAGTCTGCAATTTCCTGACTGAAGATAGACCAGCAGTAAACCGTTCCGATTGAACAGTGAAGAAGAAGAGCAGGAATTGCTCCGCGTATCCATTTATTCTGTATACCGTTACTCATTTTTGTTTTCCTTATTTAGAAAGAAGCTCGGCAAGTTTTTCTGCCGTAAATCCGAAGTGTTCTGCAACCTTTAATGCAGGACCGGAAGTACCGAAGTCGTTAAGGGTAAAGAGGTCTTCACCCTTTGCATAGGCTTCCCAGCCCATCTTAATGCCGGCTTCTGCAACGACAACGCGCTTTGCTCCTCCGAGAGTTTCCTTAACAAAGGCTTCGTCCTTTTCGAAAAGGCCTTTATCCATTACAGAAACAACGCGGATTTTCTTTCCCTTAACAAGCTTTGCAGCCTCGAGCGCCATGCTTACTTCTGAACCGGTTGCAAGCACAGTAATATCAGGAGAAGCTGCCCCTTCAAGAACAACGTAAGAGCCGTGAGACTTAAGCGTATCCTTCCAGTTTTTGTCTGCCTTTTCGTAAACAGGAACTGCCTGTCTTGTAAATGCCATACAAACCGGATGGTCCTTGCTGTCCATTGCCATTTCCCACGCAATGTGGCTTTCTTCTGCATCACCCGGGCGAAGGAACTGAACGTTCGGAATTGCCCTGATGGATGCAATTGTTTCTATAGGCTGATGTGTCGGTCCGTCTTCTCCAACATAAATTGAATCATGCGAAAGAACATAGATATTCGGGATTTTGCTTAAAGCTGCAACGCGAAGTGACGGGCGCAGATAGTCTGCAAATACAAGGAAGGTTGCACCGAAGGCACGAAGTCCTCCATGAAGGTTGATTCCGCTCTGAACCTGGCTCATTGCAAACTCACGGATTCCGTATTCTATTGTACGGCCCTTTCTGTTTGATGCTGAATAAATGCCGTCGTCATTCTTAACCTTTGTCTTGTTAGGTCCCTGAAGGTCTGCTGAACCACCGACCAGCCATTCACAGCGGTCACACATGTAGTTAAGGCTCTTTCCCGAAGCATCACGGGTTGCAGCCTTGTCACCTGCTTTATAAGAAGGAATTTCTGCATCTCCTGTCGGAAGTCCGTTCCAGTATGCATTCCATTTTTCTGCAAGTTCAGGATTTTCCTTTTTCCATGCTTCGAACTCTGCATTCCAGTCGTCCTGCATTTTCTGGAATTCTGCCTTCTTTGATTCAAAATAAGCAGTGCATTCAGGAACAACGTAGAAGTCTTTATCTTCCGGAAGACCGAGGTTTCTCTTTGCTTCCTTAATTGCATCAACACCAAGCGGAGCACCGTGAACATCAGCAGTACCGGCCTTTGGAGAACCTTTTCCGATTACGGACTTAAGGATGATGAGGGTCGGTTTCTGAGTTTCGCCCTTTGCAATTTTTACAAGATCATTGATTTCGCCGATGTTGTACATGCTTCCGCGAAGAACCTGCCATCCGTAAGAAAGATAGCGCTTTTCGATATCATCAGTGAAAGTTACGTCTGTATTTCCGTCAATGGAAATCTTGTTTTCGTCATAGAACACAATGAGTTTTCCGAGCTTAAGGTTTCCTGCAAGTGATGAAGCTTCGGAAGAAACGCCTTCTTCAAGGCAGCCTTCTCCTACGAGGGCATAAGTATAGTGGTCAACGATAGTATGTCTGTCCGTATTGAATCTTGCGGCAAGCATTGTTTCGGCCATTGCCATTCCGACAGAAAGTGCAATTCCCTGACCGAGTGGACCGGAAGTTGCTTCTACACCGTCGGTAACTCCGACTTCCGGATGACCCGGACACTTTGAACCGACCTGACGGAAGTTCTTTATATCGTCCATTGTAACTTTATAGCCGGAAAGATGAAGAATGCTGTACAGAAGCATTGAACCGTGTCCTGCAGAAAGAACAAAACGATCGCGGTCTACCCACTTTGAGTCTGCCGGGTTGTGCTTCATTACCTCTCCATAGAGAACAGCTGCAACTTCTGCTGCTCCCAGAGGAAGACCCGGATGTCCTGAATTAGCCTTCTGAATTGCGTCCATGGAAAGGCTTCTGATAGAAAGGGCAGCAGCCTCAATTCCTTTTGTGTCCATAATAAAAATATCTCCTTTTTAAAAGTTCCCTTTTTTATTTTTCCGTTCTACAGCGACAGTCTGTCTAAAAAAGCAACGAGCTGTGCCTTGAGCGGTTTTGTTTCTATAATTTTTTTGAATGATTCATCCCTGAAGAGTTTTGCAAGAAGGGAAAGCGATTTTAAATGCGACACCTGAGAACTGGAAAGAAGAATAAAGAACACCGAAACGGGCCGACCGTCAGGAGCACTCATGCTAATTTTCCTGTTAAGGTAACATACAATTATACGCTCATCTTCCCTGCTCTTTACGACAGGCCTCTTCGGATGAGGGACAGCAAGTCCTGAACCGACAGCAGTAGAGAGAACATTCTCCCTGTCCATAAGTTCCTTTACGACAAGATCCCTGTCAAAGGTATCCGGAAGAACAAGTTTTTTTGCAAGATCAGCAAAAATTTCTTCCGGGTCTGTTCCTTCAATTCCTACATAAACGCCGCCTTTCTCTATAAGACGCGCCAGTGATGAACCTTCCATTTTTCTCTCTCCTCCGGTCATTACTTTATTACTTTAAATCTGTTCAACTCACTTCTGGCAAGTGCAGCCGTTATTCCTCCGTAAATTTCATCATAGTTCCACTCCATTCCCTCCAGGGAAAGGTGAAGATTCTGAAGTTCTTCCTCCGGAACGGCTTCATCTGCAATATCCTGAAGCATCTTAAGAAGATGCCCGTAGAGCTGCGAGAGGATGACAAGTTCCTGCTGAGGAAAATCATCAAGTCCGGTAGTGTTATCCACCTTAAAAACAAGGAAAGAAACTTTTGCAAAAAGTGCAATTGCCCTCTGCCTTACTTTACCGGGAATACGGTCTGCAAACCAGTTATAATTTTTTTTGAGTATATCACGTCTTTGCTCCAGTAGCAATAACAGTTCCTTTTCGGCACCTTCATTAAAAACTTCCCTGTCCGGAAAAATCATGTCTACGATTCCGCTCAAATCATCAGTACGGGCATAAAGCGTATTAAGTATAAACTGATCAAAAATAAAAGGCGGTATGGAAAAAAATCTCTTCTGTACTTCATCAAGGGAATCATATTCAACATCGCGGGCCATGGCACTGCGGTTCCACTCACCTACAGCAGGAACTTCTTCATCTTTATACCATAAGCGGGTTTCTACCCCGAACGGCTCTTCTGCAACTTTCTTTGCATAACGGGAAAGATACTCTTCTACGGAACCGCACGTAAACGAACACAGAAGATGCCTGTTTTCTAGAAAAACATTTGTAAGCTGTTCTTCTATGGATGAACACGGACCGTGCCGCTTAAAACTTTCAAGAAGAGCATTCTCGAAGCAGGAATACCACCTGTATCTTTCTTCGCCGGTCTCTCCGGGATCAAACTTATCCTTGTGCTCTGGAACGACGGCAACATTTATGCGCCCCTTGTCCCAGTCAGAAATACAGCATAAAAGCCTGTCTCCGACAGTAAAACCGTATTTTTTTACAAGAAGGGAAATATCAAACCCGGAAAGATTTATGCGGGAAGGAACGGCATAGTCATTATCTTCGAGCTTAAGTTCTGCATTTACCGGATCCATGGCAAGATACTGGGGAATATACTCTTCTCCGTACAGTCTGTAAAAAGAAAATGCACTTGCAGAATCAAAAACACCGGTTTTAGACTTGAGTTTTACGTTTTCTGAGTAAAATGAAAGTTCATGGGGAAGCATTTCGGCATCGGCAAAAGGAATACACCGGCTTCCGACTACAACCATCCCCTGCTCGAATTCACGGGGAGTCGGCTTAATCGAAAATATTTCACCCGTAAAAACACCGGCCCGGGTTATATAACTCTTTTTTGCAAGCGGAAATACAAGCGGATTTGATTCAAGGAAAGAAAGTATCTCGTCATTTGTAAAGTCAAACCCCAGAGATGTACATACCCTGTGCATGTCCTTTACGGAAAACTGATTTGTGTACGTTCTTAAGAATTTTTCCAGAAGATGTATCTTTCTTCCCATATCAATAATATAACACTTTTTCTGCCGAATATAAACCCGTAAAAAAATTTTCTATTATATAAATGTTTTACTTTGACATTATGACAGTCATAGGGTATATTATAATGTAAGTTA
>JAGABO010000087.1 GCA_017614655.1 Treponema sp.
AGAAAGATAAAAGCCTTGCTGAATTCCTGGGCTTTCTTCCTGAAAGTTTTCTTTTGCTTAAGGATTACAATTACAGAACCGTTAAAAAAACTGCGGAACTTTTTGATCTGCTCTGTCCGGTTCATCCGGAACTTCCTGCAGAAAAAATACTGGCTTTTCTTTTACGGGGGGGCTTGCAGGGATTGCTTTATTTAAGCGATACTGTAGGAGAAAAAGGAAAAGTCTCTTGAAAACGAAAGCATTATTTCTGATGATTCTTATATCCGCATTTTCTTTCCGTGCCTTTGCCGCAGATCCGTGCGAGCTTGTTTCAGGCGTTCAGGAGTACGGAATAACCGTTTACTGGGATCCGCTTTCCGGTATCGGTACGCTGGAAAAAAACGGACATCAGATTTCATTCAGGGCAGGTGATGATTTTACTGTAAGGGATTCCGGAAACCTGGTTTCAGAGAAAGCTCCCTATATAGAAAACGGCGTGCTCATGGCTGATCCTTCGTTTAT
Organism: Treponema sp.; assembly: GCA_017614655.1. Taxonomy (GTDB): domain Bacteria; phylum Spirochaetota; class Spirochaetia; order Treponematales; family Treponemataceae; genus Treponema_D. Next base: position 502 of record JAGABO010000087.1, read on the forward strand.
TAATGGAGCTTCATCATTTTTTATGAACAGTTCGCAGGAAGGTTCCTACAGGGTCGGCGTAATCTTAATTGATGCAGGACACGGCGGAAAAGACAACGGAGCAAGTGCAACCCATAAGATTAAGGGAAAAAACGTTACGATCATCGAAAAATATATAACGCTTGCAATTGCACTTAAGCTGGAGGAATATTTAAAGAAGGCCTATCCCGACAAGCGCATCATCATGACGCGCAGAACCGACAAATACCTTAAGCTTCAGGACAGGACAGAAATTGCAAACTCGGTTAAACTTAAAGACAACGAAGCTGCGGTTTTTGTTTCGATACACGTAAATGCAAGCCTTAACAAGAATGCTTCCGGTTATGACGTGTGGTATCTTTCTCCGGGTTACAGACGGCAGGTGCTGGACGAAAAAACTTCCGTAGGCGACAAGAGCCTTGATTCAATTTTAAACAACATGATGGAAGAAGAGTTTACGACGGAATCAATCCTCATGGCCCAGAACATTCACGACGGAATGAAGGCTCAGATCGGCGACAAGAGTGTTTCGCGCGGTCTTAGGGAAGAGGAGTGGTATGTCGTACGTAATTCGCGCATGCCGAGCGTTTTAATAGAAACCGGTTTTCTTTCCAATCCGGACGAAGGGGCGCTTTTAAGTGATGATGCTTACTTGCAGAAACTTGCCTTCGGAATATATAATGGACTTCAGGCGTTTGTTACACATTTTGAACGCTCAAGGGGATTTACGGGAAAATGATGAATAAAAGACTTCTTATGCCGCTTGTGGCCGCAGGAATTTTTGCAGGAGCCCTTATTTTTTCTCTGGTTCGATTTGCAATGAGCCCTTCGTGCGAAAGGTGCGTTTTCTATTTTTCATCTTATGATTCTGATGATTATTATGCAGAAGTGCGTTATCTTAATAAGGATAAAAACCGGGACATGCTCAATTATTTTGTTGATGAATTTCTTCTCGGTCCGATGACTAACCGCCTTAAGGAAGCTTTTCCGGAAGGTACGCGCGTGGAATTCTGCATCAGACAGGGGGATGATCTGCATCTTGGGCTTTCAAAGAATGCCCTTATGGTTGATTCGGTCACTTTTGACATAAAGAAAAACCTTGAACTGCTCAGGTACAATATTGTGAATAATTTCACAAATTTAAATAAAATTTTTATATATATTGATGGAAAGAGTGTAACTACAGAGGGCTGATGTCATACATTTTACAATGTAAAAAGTAAAATAAGTTGACAAAAAGCTTTTCTTAATAGATACTATTAGTAACAAGGCTACATCAATGTGTAAAAAAAAGAGGAGCTTCAAATGAAGAAGACTTTAGTTTTAGCAGCTTCTGCAATGCTTTTGGCAGGATCAATTGCTTTTGCAGAAGAAAAGGTTCTCATCGATTTTACTCAGCTTACTGCTGATACAATGGAAGATGAGGATGGAAATCCAACTGAAAACAGCAGAACTTTGATGGACTACTCAGTGGCAGCCGGTGCTACCTTCACAGACGATCAGAAGTCTCTTATGAGAACTTCTCTCGCTATTCCAAACTGGGAAGTTCAGCTCAATTCGTCAGCACAGAATGTGCAGGCTGTTTCACTTTCACAGGTAAAAGCCGCTCCTGTTAAAGAGAGTGCAAATGTTCCGTTTGCCGGAAGCAATGTTATGGGTGTACGCGTAGTATTCCCGACATGGAACAGCAATGCAAACGCAAAGATTGTTCCTCCTTTTGAGATTCAGGCTTATGAGCCGCTTGCAGATCTCAACGAAGATGGAACAAGAAAGACTGAGCAGACTGACGAACAGAAGGGAAAGTATCTTAACGAAGACGGATACGGACTTGTAACAAACGTTGGTACACTCAAGTCAATCGCAGTTACAACAATGGGAATGAACTTCCCGCATCAGCTTTACGTTCTTCTTACAGATAACGACAATGTAACACGCCGCTATCTTATGGGTGATCTCTTCTTTGACGGATGGAAAGAACTCCGCTGGAACAACCCGGACTACATTCCTGAAGTTCGTACACGTGAAATCCGCGTATACCCGATCTACCCGAGAGGAACTCCTTTCGTTAAGTTCTCTGGTTTCCAGGTTACACGTGATGCTTCACACATCGGTGATGACTTCATCGGTTACTTCAAGGATGTAAAGATTATCTTCGATAAGGCTGTGCTTACTTCTGACCGCGACATCGATGATGAAGACCTTTGGGGAATCATCAGAAAGAAGGAAACTGATCGTCAGACTGCAGAAATGAGCCGCTTCGGAGGCAAGCAGGTTAATCGCTACTACGAACAGCAGAAGATGGCTTCAGAAGATGAATTCAAGTCTTCTTTGAACGAAGATTCTTCTTCTAATGCTCAGAAAACAAACGCTAATGCTAATGCAAAATAATAACCGTTTATAGCTACGGGAAGGGCTGTCTAAAAAGATCTCATTGCTTTTTAGACAGCCTTTTTTTATAGAAATTATAGAAATGAAAATGGACGAGAAAGCTTTTTTAGTACCAGACAAGAACAAGATTCAGTCTCTCTATGATTCCTATTCAAAAGTTTTCAGTGAAGTACTGGAGAACATGGAAGCAAAACTTAAATCAACCATAAAGCTTGCTTCGATGCCAACTTATAAAGCCAGAATAAAAAGTTTTAAAAGCTATTATAAAAAAATTTTAAGACAGAAACCCGATGAGTCTAAGCAGAGTTCTTCCTTAGTAACTCTTACAGACATGATTGGTATACGCGTAATCTGTGCATTTATAGAAGACCTTCGCGAAGTAGAACGCCAGGTATCTGCACATTTTACTGTTAAAGAAATCGAAAGAAAGGGAGCAGAGCAGTCCTTCAGGGAATTCGGGTATGAATCAATTCATATTCTTGTAAAAATTCCTCCGGAATGCATGCCAAAAAAAAATACAAGCCCGGCTCTTCCCGAGGATATTGTCTGCGAAATTCAGATAAGGACGATTCTTCAGGATGCGTGGGCAGAAGTTGAACACGAGCTTATTTACAAGTCCGAGTTCAATCCGTTTGACAAACCTCTTCGACGTAAACTTGCATCCATTAACGCAAGCCTTTCCCTTGCAGACATGATATTCCAGGAAATCCGTGACTATCAGAATAAGCTTCAGACGGAGCTCGGAACGCGTCGCGGAACTTTCTACGAAAAAGCCGATGAACTTACAGAGCAGAAGGAGTTGTGTGAAACTAAGGAAGTTCAGCAGGAAGCAGCTTCTGATGATTTCATAGATCCTAATGCAAGTATTGATGATCTTGTGCTTCAGGCTCTTCATGAGCATAACCTTGGAAACCTTTCCAGGGCAGAGGTTATCTATACAAAGATTCTTGAATCCCAGCCGGAACCGCCAGCAATTGTAATGAGCGTTATTTTTAAGCACCGCGGCATGGCTTATTTTGCCCAGTCAAAGTTTGATGAAGCCCTGAGTGATTTTAAGGACAGCATTGCGCGTGACCCTAAAGGCTTTAGAGCCATGTACTATGAAGGTATTGTTTACAGCATTCAGAATAAAAATAAGGAAGCAATCGAAAGCTTTAACCGTTCCCTCGAAATAGACTCTTACCAGAGCCACGTCTATTACCGCCGAGCCCTTTCTTACTATAACCTCGGTGAATACGAAAAGGCAATGCAGGACGTAGAAAAGGCCTCTAAGCTGGGGCTTGATGATGCCGATCTTACGAACCTTAAGAATAAACTTGTCCAGAAGTTTGACATGGGAGTGTAAATAAAAAATAAATATACTTTTTTTACAAATTTTCCCTGTAAACTGTTGACTAAACTTCATATATCTGCTATTATCCCATCATTGACAGTTCAACTGTTACGTCTCCTTCGTCTAGTGGTTAGGACATCGGGTTTTCATCCCGACAACATGGGTTCAATTCCCGTAGGAGATGATAAGGG
>JAGABO010000088.1 GCA_017614655.1 Treponema sp.
AGCCTTAGTGTCGGCGGAAAAAAGAAATTCTACTGTCAGCCCGGTGTTGTGGGTAAGAAGATGGCAATTCAGATTATACAAAAAATAGAAGAGATTCAGGATTCAGATTTTGAAGAACTTAGTGCAGAAGGAGAAGAAACTATATGAGTGAAGGTTCTATTTCACAGGAAGAAATTGACGCACTGCTTTCAGGTGTTGACATGGGTGGCCTTACTTCCGGAGGTACTTCTTCTATCGTGCCGGAAGCCAATATTGATGTTCCTATTCTTACAGGTTTTGCAAACGGACTTAAAGATAAGGTTGCAGAAGTTATAAAGAACATGACCGAAAAGGATGTCACTGCAGGTACGCCTCTTGTAGAAGTAAGCGCCCGTGATGTTTTCATGTCTAAAATACCGGAAGTTGTTATTGCCGTTATGGCAGACTATTCAGCCGGTCTTATCGGTGATCATCTTTTTATTCTTTCTACAGAGTTTGCTACAAAACTTGTGGGACTTATAAACAAAGAAGATAATCCTGCTCTGGATGATATGGGACTTTCCGTTATTTCTGAAGTTATTTCTTCGATTTCGGGAAGTGAAATTACAGAGCTTTCTGCAGGCGGAAAACTTCCGGGCCTTGTTACAAATCCTCCGGAAGCCGTTAACCAGACAAAGGCAATGGTTCGCATGCCTCAGAATAAGTTTGCACTTTTTACATATCCTGTAACTGTTGACGGTGAAGAATTCAACATCTGGGAAGCTATAAGCGGCAGCGTTGCAGAAGGAATCGTACGTTCTCTCGGAGGAGGAAGCCCGACAGCTTCTCTTGCACAGCCAGCTTCTCCACAGCCGGCTTCTCCTATGTTCAGCAGTGCACAGGCATTTGGAGCTCCGGGAATGCAGGCAGGAATGTCACCGATGGGTGCTATGGGCTCTCCTCAGATGGGCGCTCCGATGATGCAGATGGGTATGCAGCAGATGGCTTCTCCTATGATGATGGGCGGAATGCCGCAGAATCCACCGAGCGTTCAGAGTCTTCAGTTCCCGAACCTCATGCAGCCGATGTCTTCCGGAGAACAGGGTAATATCGGTCTTATCATGGATGTTAAGATGGAGATGACCGTAGAACTTGGTCGTACGGAAAGAACCATCAAAAATATTCTTGGTATGGGAGAAGGTACAATCATCGAGCTGGATAAGCTTGCCGGTGAACCTGTAGATATTCTTGTAAACCATAAACCGATTGCAAAGGGAGAAGTTGTAGTTATTGACGAAAACTTCGGTGTTCGTGTAACCGAAATTCTTCCTGCAATAGAACACGTAGCAGCTTCTATGTAAGTAAAGGCAGGGTGCCCGTAAGGGGAACGGGAGCTCTGCCTTAATGACTATAAATGTTTTTTAACGGGTGGGAAAATGAAAAACGTTTCTTTTTTTTGTAAGAAATTTTCTCTTTTATCAGTTTTATTTTTATTTGCATTTAATTCAGTTTCTTTTGCTGAAGATGTTCCTGATATTTCGTCCAGTGAAACATCAATTGTGTTTGATGATTCATCTTCCGGGCAGCAGGAAAAACTTACGGATACAAATCCCGAATCAGAAATCAGTATAAATTCATCCGATGATTCAGGTTATTCTGGATTCGGAGCTTTTATAAAAATGATTGTAGTGCTTGCAATTTTTGTTGCAGCCATATACCTGCTTTTTAAATTCATTAAAAAACAGAATAATCCGGGAAACGAAGACAATCCTTTTATGAGAAAAGTTTTCCATCTTACGCTTTCTCCGGGAAAATCAGTTCATGTTGTAACTCTCGTAGACAGTGCCTATCTTCTTGGTGTGAGTGATTCAAATGTAAACCTTATAGAAAAAATAGAAGATAAGGAACTTGTAAACGCCATCAATGTATATGCAGATAAAAATTCTCCGGAAGAAAAGCCTAAAACTTTTGCTGAACTTCTGGAGATATTCATGCCAAATAAAAACCGCAGGAAAAGAGAAGACGCAGATAATGCTGCAAAAGAAATTCTTGACGGAATCAGAAGCCGCGTAAAGAATCTGGAGGAAGAATAATGAAAAAACTGTTTTTCCTTCTTGCGATTTTTTTTGCTTCACAGGCTGTTTTTTCCCAGAGTGCACAGAACAGGAATTTTCCGCAGGGCTCTATAAGCGGACGAACGGAAATGACAGGAGAAATTACACCGTCTGATTTTCCGAATATAACATTCAGTGCCTCTTCACCCAAAACAGGAAAAGAAGTTGCCTTCAGCGTTCAGCTTCTTCTGATTCTTACGCTGCTAACAATTGCTCCGAGTATTCTTATTCTTACAACATGTTTTCTAAGATTCTCTATAGTGCTTGATTTTATAAAGCGTGCACTTTCGCTTCAGCAGGTTCCTCCTACGGCAGTATTAAATGGCATTGCACTCTTTATGACTCTTTTCTGCATGTTTCCGGTTTTTAACAGAGTCTATGAAAATGCTTATAAACCTCTTTCCAACAATGAACTTACCGTTACCGAAGCTTTTGATGAGGGAATTGTCCCGATAAGAATTTTTATGTATAACCAGATAAAAGGAAACGGCGGGGAAAACTATATCATGTCATTCATGAGTATGGCCGGAAAAAAGAAGCCTGCAACTCTTGCTGATGTTCCCACTTATGTTTTAATACCTGCCTATATCTTAAATGAACTTACGGTGGCTATTAAAGTCGGGGTGCTGATTTACATTCCCTTTGTCGTCATAGACATGGTTGTTTCTTCCATTCTTATGAGCATGGGAATGATGATGCTTCCTCCTGTTCAGATTTCGACGCCTTTTAAACTTATGATTTTTGTACTTGTTGACGGCTGGGGACTTCTTACCAATAACCTGTTTTCGAGCGTAATGCAGTATTTAAGATTGTGACGGTAGCGGAGGTTTTTTATGAGTATTGAACAGACCCTGGGAATAATGCAGCAGGGAATTTTTCAGGTTTTTAAACTCACGGCTCCGGTTCTCGGGGCAGCACTTATAGTGGGACTTATAGTCGCTATTTTTCAGGCAACAACATCCATTCAGGAACAGACGCTTACTTTTCTCCCGAAGCTTCTTACGATTCTGCTTGTTCTGGCCCTGCTTGGAGGCTGGATGTTTACTTCCATGCGTCAGTATGTCATAACGCTTTTTAACAGCATACCTGGAATCTGATACAGGGAGGGGAATGCCGAAGAATGCCGTCAGGTCTTTTAAGGAATGCACCGCTTTTTATTCTTATTGCGGCGCGCTGTCTTGCCCTTATAATGACTCTTCCTCTGTTTTCTTCACAAACTGTGAGCCGCAAAGTAAAGGTTGCGCTTGCAGGTTTTCTGGCTTATTTTATTTTTCCCGAACTGTCGTTAGTAAAGGGAACGTTCGTTAGTTACCGGCCGTTCATCAGTCCGGAAGGAAATTTTGACCTAACGTTCGTTCTGCTTGTTCTTGGTGAAGCCCTGATTGGTGTAATAACAGGTTTTTACGTGCAGATTATTTTTTCCGTTTTTTCTACTGCAGGCCAGCTTTTTGCCTTTCAGATGGGATTTTCTGCAAGTAACGTATATGATTCGCTCAGTCAGGTAGAAAATCCTCTTATGGGACAGTTTCTTAATTTTGTGGCGCTTATGATTTTTCTTCAGCCGCATTTTTTCCGTAAACTTTTTATAGACGGCCTCAGGGAAAGTTTTCATACGATAACTGCATTTTCTGTCGTAAATCACACGGACCGGCTTTTCGGTTTTATGACCAGTTCACTTACAGCTCTGTTCTTTAATGCATTTAAGATTTCACTTCCGATTATAGGAACTCTTTTTCTTGTAAATGTTGTTATGGGAATTGTTGCAAAGTCTGCTCCCCAGATGAATCTTTTAAGCGAAAGTTTTCCGATTATGATTCTTACGGCCTTTGTCGTAATATGGCTTTTATTCCCGAATTTAACAGGATTTTTCAGGGAAATCTTTGATTCAGGATACCGTAAGCTTGGAACATTTTTTAATTCAATAAGGGGAGGCCTGTAGTGAGTCAGATAGACCTCCAGTGGTTCGCTGCGGAAGACGAAGGCAGAACCGAAAAACCGTCAGAATCAAAACTCAGAAAAAGCCGCGAAGAAGGTCAGGTTGCAAAAAGTGTTGAACTTAACGGCAGCCTTGTGTATTTTTTTGCAGTCGTACTTCTGATTTTTCTTGCACCGTGGATGGAAAAACAGTTTGAAGAACTCATGGTTTTCTTTTTTAATAATTCCATGGCAGAGAAAATTGATGATTCTAAATTCTTTTCCGTTTTCCTGCGTTTTTTTCTTTCCCTTGTTCTTCCGTTCTGTGCGGTAGGCCTTACTGCCGGAGTTGCTGCAAACATTGTTCAGAATCGTGGATTTATCTTTACTACAAAAACAATCAGACCAAAACTTTCAAAGATTTTTCCAAACTTTAAGGAATTTTTAAATAGGACTGTTTTTTCGGTAATAGGTTTTTTTAATCTTGTTAAGTCTATCGTAAAAGTTGCAGTCATCGGAGTAACTGCATTTTTTTTCATAAAGTCAGATATGGATACAACGCTTAAGTTTCTTCAGACAAACGGTATGAAATCCGCACTGAATGCATCTGCTTCTATGGCAGCCAGGCTTCTTATAATGAGCGCTGTTTTTCTTCTTGCAGTCGGAATCCTTGATTACGTCATGCAGAGACGTCAGTTCATGGAACGCATGAAAATGACAAAACAGCAGGTTAAGGAAGAGTTCAAGGAGCAGGAAGGGGATCCTGAACAGAAAGCAAGGCTTCAGAAAGCTCAGCGCGAAATGCTTATGCAGAACCTGAACAGAACCGTACGTGAAGCTGATGTCGTAATTACAAACCCTACGCATTATGCAGTTGCGCTTGAGTGGAAAAGGGAACGCAGCGATGCACCGGAGGTAACGGCAAAGGGAGAAGATCTTACGGCACAGAGAATAAAGACGATTGCACGTGAAGCAGAAGTTCCTGTTGTGGAAAACAGGGCACTTGCCCGAGGTCTTTATGACGAAACGGAAGTTGGAGATATGATACCGGTTTCCTACATGAGGCTTGTTGCAACTGTATATGCCGAAATCGGGTATATGGAACAAAAAGGAAAAAAGAGTTAAAATAGAGACGGCGGACGTTTCTGTCCGGGGTGGGGAAAATGGCAGAAGAAAATCAGGGCATTAAAAAGGGCCCGTCAAATCTATTATCGCTTTTAATGAATCAGGGAATATTCCTTGCGGTGGCCCTTCTGGGGACTGTCGTGTTTATGATTGTTCCCGTTAATTATCACATTATTGATGCCCTCATGGTAATTAACCTTGCCGTTTCTTTTATCATTCTTCTTACCGTTATTTATATAAAGCGCGCTGCAGATTTTGCATCATTTCCTCAGGTTGTACTTCTTTTTACGTTTTTTGGTCTTGTAATAAATGTTTCTTCTACAAGAAATATTCTCTTTAATCCTGTTACCGGAGTTTTAAATCCGAATGACGGTCAGAGCGAAATGGTAAAGGGAATATGCCAGATAATGAATGTTGATGAAAACGTTGTTGTCGGATTCATTGTTTTTATAATATTCATTATCGTGCAGCTTCTGGTAATTTCAAAAGGTGCCGACCGTGTTTCCGAAGTAACGGCCCGCTTTACACTCGATGCAATGAACAACAAGATGTTCCTTATCCAGCAGCAAATGAACTCCGGTGCAATAACGGAAGAAGAAGGTAATTCCAGAATTGCAGCGCTTCAGCAGGAAATAGATTTTTATTCAACGATGGACGGTGCTTCAAAATTTGTAAGCGGAAACGTAAAGGCCGGTATTTTCATAACGCTTATCAACATTATCGGCGGAGTCATAACCGGTGTAATGGCGAACTCTGATGTTGGAACTGCATTTAAAAACTACAGTCAGCTTACAATCGGTGACGGAATTATGAGTCAGATTCCGGCTCTTCTTCTTTCTTTTTCTACAGGTCTTCTTATCACAAAGAATTCTACAAAAGAATTCCTCGGTGATCAGATTAAAAAGCAGCTGTCGGTTGATTCTTCGATTTATTTTATCGTTGCAGCAACTCTTATTGCACTTTCTTTTGCATTCTGGAACGGGGCTTCCGTTGTTCTTGTTATCATAGGAATTGCATTCGGTTATGTAGGCTTTAACCTGTACCGTGCAAAACTTAAGGAACCGGATCCCGAAGAAATCAGAAAAAAAGAAGCAGAAGCAGGAGGAAAGCCTTCTTCTCCGGAAGAGTTCTCTCCCATTGCAAAACTGGATGAACTTTCGCTTGAACTCGGCTATGCACTTATTCCTCTTGTAGACCGGGAAAAGGGTGCAGAGCTTCTGAACCGCGTAACAAAAATCAGACGCGAAGAACAGCTTAACCTTGGCCTTATTGTTCCACCGATTCATATTGTTGATCAGATGGAACTTAAACCAGATGAATATTCATTTAAGATTCACGGTATAGAAGTTGGCCGTGCTGAATTAAAAATCGGCTACTACATGTGCCTTAACATAGGAGGCAGTGTTTCTCCGGAAAACGAAATAAAGGGAGAGCGTACAAAGGATCCTGCCTTTGGAATGGATGCAGTCTGGCTTCCGGAAAGCAAGCGGCTGGAAGCAGAAAAGGCTGGTTATTCTGTAATCGATCCTCCTACGATAATTGCAACGCATCTTACCGAAATTATCAGAAAGCATGCCTCTGAAATCCTTTCAATGCAGGATGTGAGCCGCATGGTAGAAAAACTTAAGGAGACCAATTCTGTCGTTGTTGATGAAGTTCTCTCCGGTGAACACCGCTACAGATACGGAGATATCGAGAAAGTCCTTAAGAATCTTCTTGTAGAACAGGTTTCGATCAGAAATCTTGTTCAGATTCTTGAAACTCTGGGAGATTATGCATCATATCCGAGAAATATCTGGTTTCTGTCAGAGAAGGTTCGTGAAGCCTTGGGATCACAGATATGCCGTCAGTATGTAGACGAAAACAATGTGCTTCATGTGCTTAATATGAGTCAGGCTTTAAGCCAGAAGTTCCTGGATGCAAAGCCGGCTGTTGATGAACCGGGAAGAAAACCTTTTGCTGCATTTGATCCTGTTGACAGCAGAAAATATCTGGAAGTAATTTCTTCTTCCATTGCTCAGGTAAGCAGCATGAATTATGTGCCTATCATTCTCTGTCCAAACGAAGTAAGGCTTTTGGTAAAATCGTTTACAGAGATGGAACTTCCGGGTCTTGTAATTATTTCGATTGGAGAAGTACTGGCAGCAGGTGGAAGTGTAAAAGTGGAATCATTGGGGGTAATAGATGGCTGAAAACAGACCGGTAAAAAAAATAACCGCAGCGACTCTTGAAGAATGCAAGGAGAAGCTTTTTGACCTGTATGGTCAGGATTACGAAATTGTTGGAAAAAAACAGGATTTTAAAGGCGGCATTTTCGGGCATTTTCAGAAAGAAGTCATAACGGTGGAATATATCGAAAAGCAGCGTACCGTAAAAACTCCTTCATTCAGACAGAACAGCTTAGACTGGGAAGAATCCAGAAAGGCCATCATCGGGTCAGTGCTGCCTTCCGGTTCCAACGACAGCATTATTCAGATAGCCCGCCTTTCAAAGCAGATGGAAAATTTTGAAAAGGCCATAACGGATTCAATAAATGAAGTAAAGCAGGCAGCTTCTGTCCGTGACGAGCACAGAAACATTTCGAAGATTCGTGAAATACTTACGAATAATGAATTTACCCCGGCTTACATCGAAAAAATAGTTTCACTTATCAATAAGGAATTTTCAATAGATGACCTTGATGATTTTGAAAAAATGCAGCGTTATGTAATTTGCCGTATCGGAGATGACATTCATATTGCTCCTCCGGTAAGGGAAACTTTTCCAAAAGTAATAATTGTTGTAGGTCCTACGGGAGTCGGAAAAACAACGACTATTGCAAAACTTGCTGCAGCTGTTCTTCTTAAACACAGAAATTCATCTGAACCGGGAAAGGCTCCGAAAATCCGCATGATAACAACTGACTCAATGCGTGTTGGTGCCGAGGAACAGATAAAGAACTGGGGCGAAACAATGGAAATCCCCGTAGATAAAGCAGAGCATGCCGGAGATCTTGTTCAGCTTTATAATCTTTATAAAGATACTGCTGACTACATTTTTGTAGACACAAGCGGCTATTCACCGAATGATTTTGAAAACATAGCACGCATGCATTCACTTCTTGACGTAAAGGGTCTTGAGCCTAACATCTATCTTGCGTTTTCTGCAGGAGGAAAACCAAGGGATATCGAGAATATTATCCGCAATTATGAACAGTTTGATTATCGTGGTGTTATCATTACAAAGTGCGATGAAACGACCAGCTACGGTAACGTAATCAGCGTGCTTTCCGAAAGGAACAAGCGCATCGCATTCGTAACAGACGGCCAGAATGTTCTTCATACCATAAAAAGGGCTTCAAAAATGAGATTTTTGCGGACAATTTCCGGAATAAATGCAGATAAAGATTATTTGGAAGCAAAGTTTCCGGAAGAATCTTCCGATAATCTTATCTAGAAACGTATATTTAAATAAGACGCAAAGGACCTTCTTTAAGGAGATTTTTTATTATGGAAGAACAGGCTAAGGAACTCAGGGCAATACTTGGAACAGGTACGGATACAAGAAGCGAAAGAACTGACAGAAATCACAAGACTCGTATTATTGCAATAACTTCGGGTAAGGGTGGGGTTGGAAAAACAAACCTTGCAGTTAACATGTCAATTGCGTATGCGCAGCTCGGGAAGAAGGTTATCCTTATAGATGGAGACCTTGGAATGGCTAACGTAAATGTTCTTCTTAATATCGTGCCTCAGTACAACCTTATGCAGGTTATTAACGGCCAGAAAAAAATGAGCGAAATAATTCTTGATACAGAGTTCGGTATTAAGTTTATAGCCGGTGCCAACGGTTTTTCTAAAATAGCTAATCTTTCCGTAGAGGAACTGGACAACTTTGCAAAGGAGTTTTCGGCACTTTCAAATGCGGATATCATTATCATAGATACGGGTGCAGGTATTGCAAATAATGTACTTCAGTTTGTTGCCGCCGCCGATGAAGTTTATGTCGTTACAACACCGGAACCTACGGCAATTACGGATGCATACGGAATCATCAAGATAATCACGACGGAACTTGTAAACCGCGACATTAATCTAAAGCTTCTTGTAAACCGTGTTCATTCTGCTGATGAAGGAAAGCGTATTTCGGACAGGATTATCAATATCGTAGCCCAGTTCCTTAATTACAAAGTCGAATACATCGGTTTTGTTTATGATGATACTGTTGTTCAGGCATCAGTTATCAGACAGAAACCGTTTATGGTTGTAAATCCGACTTCTAAGCCTGCAGTCTGCCTTAAGCACATTGTAGGAAGAATAGAGAAGACGGAGATTTCTTCCAACTCCGGAGTTTCAAACTTCCTTAAAAAATTCCTTGGCGGAAAAAAGAAATAACATTCAGATTTTTTCACTTTACACAAACATTACTTTACAAAACTTCCTTTTTGCCTTAATCTATAAGTAAAGGGGATAATTTGCATGATTAAGGTAAAAAACATTGTTATTTCTGCCGTTTGTGCATTTGTTCTTTCTTTTCTGATTAGCATTATATCTACCGGAAAAATCGGACCATCCCTTTTACGAGCGCTGATAGCCGCTGCTGTTTTTGCAGCAATTGCGTTTGCAGCCACTTTTCTTTCTGATAAATTTCTTCAGGTTGAAGGAGATTCTTTACAGACCGATGCTGTTCCCAAAAGGACGGCAGGCGGACAGGTGGATCTCGTTGTTGATGATGAAGATCTTACGGAAGAAGGCGACGGACCGGATTTTGCCGTTCCGCGGAATGCAGAGACTATAGGCGCAGGCAGTTCTTCATTTTCTTCGTCAGGTGTGAGCAGGGAAGAGCCGCGCTCTGCAGAAATGCAGCCGCTTCCTCCAGATACGGAAATTTCTTCTTTACCGGAGAATGATTCCGATTCGTCTGATGTGGAGGCATCTTCTCCGGAAGGATTTGTTCCGGTTGAACTTGGCAGGGAAGATAAAAACTCTGGTCCTCAGGTGCGTAAAACAGAACGTGATGCACAGAGGGAAGAGCGTATGAAAGAAATCGATTCCCTTCCGGATATTGACGGTTTTGATTCTGATGAAGAGCCGGGCTCAGATACCGGTCTTGTTGAAGATTCAGATTTTGCCGAGTCCGGTGAAACCAAGGTTCAGGGGTATTCCGTGATTGATGCCGATAAGGCAAAGGATCATGATACCGAAACCATGGCTAATGCAATACGAACGCTTTTAAAGCGTGAAGAGTAAAAAAACAAAGGGTGTGGAGAATGGAAACTTCGCTTTTTGACGAAAAGACAGAAGACGAACTCTGGAAAGAATTCAAAAAGACTAAATCCTCCGTTATAAGGGATAAAATCATAAGGCAGTACATGCCTCTCGTTAAATACGTTGCGGGAAAGGTTTCTACCGGAATGCCCGAAAGCGTAGAGTTTGATGACCTTGTAGGTTTTGGTCAGTTCGGGCTTCTTGATGCCATAAATAAATATGATCCTGACAAAAACGTTAAGTTTAAGACTTATGCCGTTACAAGAATCCGCGGTGCCATTTTTGATGAACTTCGTGAGCTTGACTGGGTTCCGCGCTCTGTACGTCAGAAAAGCCGCGAAATAGAAGACACTATTGTAGAACTCGAAGCAAGATTCGGTCGTCCTGCAACAGACGGAGAAGTTGCAAAGGCAATGGGAATGACCGAAAAAGAGTATCTGGATACTGTAATGAAGGTAAGTGGAACAAGCATGCTTTCATTGAATGACGTATGGTACTCAGGTGATGACAGCGACAACATGTCTCTTGCAGACACCATAGAATCTCCTACAAGCCTCCGTCCGGATGTAATCGTTGAACGCGAAGAAATCAGAAGGATCATAATCGAAGCAATAAATGAACTTCCCGAAAACGAAAAGATGGTCATCGTACTTTATTATCACGAAGACCTTACCTTTAAGGAAATCGGGCAGGTATTGAATGTA
>JAGABO010000089.1 GCA_017614655.1 Treponema sp.
CTTCTGAAAGCTTTCCCTGAACGAGGGAATAAACTTCCTTCCAGAGGGAAAGGCTTGCAGCAAGGGCCAGAAGGTCCTTTGCATGAGCCCTGTCCATTGCAATGCGCGAAGCAAGGCGTTCAACATCAAGGATGCCGGAAAGTGCATTCCTTACCCTGTGAAAAAGATTTCTGTCTGAATAAAAAAGGTCTACGTGGTCAAGGCGGCTTTCTATTTTTTTCCTGTCCGTAAGCGGGAACATAAGGCGTTCCATGAGCATACGGCTTCCCATCGCAGTTGAACAGAAATCAAGACATTCTAAAACCGTAAACTGCTTTCCCTGGTCACGGAGATTTTCGGTAATTTCAAGATTGCGTCTTGAAGAATCATCTATGATAAGGTAGTCACTGTCTGAATAATATTTAATTGTTTTTATGTGCGGAGAAACGGTATTTGTAGTTTTGTCGATATAGTCAAGAAGAAAACCTGCTGCCGTAGCTTCGCAGGAAAGCTCTTCCATCGAAAAAGCCTTAAGGCTCTGAGTTCCCAGCTGCTTTAAAAGACGCTTTGTACAGTTTACGGGATTAAAATCCCAGTCCGGATAGTACGAAACGGAAAGGCCTTCAAAAAGAGGAAGAACCTGTAAAAGCACGGGATTATTTTCCAGATTTTTAGAAAGAAGAAGTTCCTTTGCCTTTATGCGCCCAAGTTCTTTAGGAAAGTTTTCTGCAAAAGTCTTTTCGGAAAAAGAAGTTGCCTTAAACTCGCCGGTCGTTACGTCAATATAAGAAAAACCGCATTTTCCGTCCTTTATGCAAAGGCACGAAAGAAAGCTGTTTATGCCGCCGTCAAGATACTCGCTTTCGAGGGCAGTACCCGGAGTAATAATTTCTACAACCTTTCTGTCGGTAAGCCCCTTCCCTTTTGCAATTTCGCCGACCTGTTCTGCAACGGCAATTTTCTTACCGGCACGAAGAAGTCTTGCAATGTAGATTTTTGCAGCATGATACGGAATGCCGCACATTTTTTCGGGACCGCGGTGAGTAAGAGTTAAGTTTAAAAGGCGCGAAACCTCCTGCGCATCGTCTCCGAACATTTCATAAAAATCTCCGAGACGGAAAAAGAGAACTTCGTTTTTGTGTTCTTCCTTTAATTTCCTGTACTGGGCAAAAAGAGGTGTTTCTTCAGCGGCCATTCAGATTTCCGTTCAGTTTCCGAGCCTTGAAATAACTTCATCAGTTAAATCAACAGAGGGACTGTACCAGAGAATAGCCTGTGACTGCTGAAGGCTTAAAACCATGCTGTAACCGCCGGATTCAGCAACACGCTCAAGAGTGTCATAGAGTTTTTTATAGAATTCATCATTATCCTGAAGACTCTTTTCCAGCTTCTTAAGTTCCTGATTTTTTGCGTTTGTATATTCCTGAAGATAGTCAGTTTTCTTTTCTATCTGGGCATCTATTTTAACGGCAGCATCATCGTTTCCGTCCTGAATGAACTTAAGTTTTTTATCGTGAAGGGTCTGTATTTCCTTAACAATCTTGTCAATTTCCTTCTGGAAGGTTGCCTTTTTTGTTTCATATTTTCTTACAGGTGCAGAATCGCGGTAATAAGTCTGATAAATGCGGGTTGTATCAACTACACCAAACTTTGTAATCTGCTGGGAAAAAGCCCGTGCAGAAGAAAAAGCAAGAACTACTGCTATAACAAAAAAACTCTTTCTGATTTTCATATTGTACCTCTTATCTGTTTGTAAGGTGGAATGAAAGCACAAAGTGCCAGTTATTATACCACTTCATGGAATTTGGATCCCCGTTCTGATTGCAGAAAACAACTTCCCCTTCTTTGATTCTGAATGTGTTGCAGAAAAGAAGACGAAGCGGGAACTGCTGTATTGTAAATCTGATGCTCGGTCCATAACTGAAGTACCAGTCATCAGATGATAAGCCGTCACAAAGTTCAGAGAATGAATCCTTGATTGCAATGGCGTCTGCCCAGAGATCAATGGAAAGAATTCCCGGAACAACAGGGAAACGGAGTTCAGCAATATTACTCCAGAGCACACAGCCGCGGCCTGCATCCATATTATAGATTGTCCATCCCCTTCCG
The DNA here is from genome assembly GCA_017614655.1 of Treponema sp. Lineage (GTDB taxonomy): Bacteria > Spirochaetota > Spirochaetia > Treponematales > Treponemataceae > Treponema_D. The sequence goes on from JAGABO010000089.1 coordinate 2,089, forward strand.
TTAAACATACCGTCTACGTAAAGCTGGTTCGACTGTTTTATCGAAGTGTCAAAGAAAGGAATCTGAACCGAAAAGCCTGAATAAAGCATAAGAACAGACCTGAAATCGTATGTTTCAGAAACAGGATAGTCTATGAGGGTAAAGTATTTTTCGAGTTTAGTGTCGCTTCTTAAATAGAATTCTCTTTCGCCCCAGTCATCGGAGAACGGAATTACACCGACAGGAAGAAGTCCGTACCACGAAAGTCTTTCGCTTGCAAACCATCCGTTTGATGGATCCCAGTTAATATTTCTTCCGTCTACAGAAAGCTGTGTCCAGATGTAGTTCTTCGGCTCCCAGTTATTTGCATAACGGCTTACAGAATCATCATAAGGAATCCAGAGTGAATTATCATAAACATTGTCGATGATACTTCCGCTTATACCGCCGCTTAAAGTAAAGATTGCAATATCAGGAGTCCATCTGCGGCCTACAGAAGCAGACATGTTAAATTCATGCTGGGTATATTCAAGATACTTTGTATCATCATCAAGATCGCCGCTCGGAAGAATCTGAATTCTCGGAGCATAATTTGTTGAATGTGAATAACCGAAACTAAAGTTAAAGCTTACCGGAAGATCCCAGAGCCAGTTCTGTCCGTAACCAAGAGTAATTGACTGTTCATCCGTAGAAAGTGTCGTTCCGAGGGAAACATTGCGGCCTTCACCAAAAAGGTTCGAATCAGAGACTTTTGCGTAAAGTGCAACAGGGAAATCATCAGGATCAGAAACCCCGCTGAACTGGAAACCAAAGTCCAGTGTAGTTGTACTCTGCTCTTCTACAGAGAAAACAATGTCTACAAGTCCGTTTTCACTTCCTGATGTAACTTCCGGAATTATGGAAGAGAAATACTGAAGGTTATAAAGGTTTCTTAATCCGTTCTGAATCTTTGAACTGGAGAAGATGTCTCCTTCCTTAAGCGGGATCTCACGGAAAATAATTTCGTCCTTTGTTCTTGTGTTTCCTTTTACAAGAATCTTTTCTACATGGCTTCTCGGATTTTCTACGATTTTAATTGAATAAGAAATAACCTTGTTTTCTGAATCCTTAAAAACCTGAGGAACAAACTGATTTGAAGTATAGCCGTTTTCGTAGTAGAGGTTCTGTACATTCATGCGGCTTTCCTGAAACTTAGTTTCGTTATAAATGTCGCCTTCCTTCATGCGTACATAATGCTGAAGTGTTTCGGTAGAAAATACCATGTTTCCTTCAAAAGTTATTCCACCGAACTTATACTGAGAACCTTCCTGAATTTCAAAAGTAACGGTCAGTTCATCGATATCTTTTTTTTCGTTTACTACCGAAGTTTTTCTTACGTTAAGCACGCGCGCATCAACATAACCGCGGTTCTGATAATAAGTCTGAATGGTACGCTTATCGGCTTCGATAAGTGCTTCCTGGAAATAACCGTCATTAAAAAGAAGAGTCTTTTCTTTAAGTGCGATTTTTCCCTTAAGAGTTTTTGAACTTACAACAAGGTTTCCGTTGAACTGAATTTTTGTAACGACAGTTCTTCTTCCTTCCGTAATCTGGAAAAATACATTTATTCCTTTAGCACCTTCTTCTGTATATGAAGAAACTTCTACATCCGTAAAACCTTCGTCGATATAGGCATTTCTGATTGCCCTTTCATCCAGAAGAATTTTATCTTCACTGAAAATATCTTTTTCTTTTATATTGATGACTGATTTTAAACTGTTTGAAGTTTTTGCCTTATTTCCCAGAAAAATGATTTTTCCGATAACAGGACGTTCCTTTACGGAAAGAATGAGATTTACGTTTCTTCCGTTATCTTTAATTTTTGGAAGAATTTCATCAAAATAATTTAAGTCAAACAGACGGTCAAAAAGTTCACTCATGAGTTCATCTGTAAGAGGCTTTCCCGTAAAACGTGCCGTAATTCCGTCGAGATCACGGTCTTTTATGTTAACAAGATTTTCAAAAGTAATCTTCTTTATATTTTTTCCATAATAATCATCGCTTTCCTGAGCCGGAAGTGAAAACACCATAAAGATCAGTGAAAGGAAAACCAAAAGCTTTGCCTTAAGCTTCATAAAAAAACCACCGTATAATTAAAAAGTCAGTCTCCAGGAGAGAGTTATGCTTGTAGACCTTACCCACGACTGCTGCAGTTCTCCCAAATCAGGAGCAAAACTCCACCTTATGTTTGCAAACGGAGATTCAAGTTCAAGACCGATTTCCGGCTGGAAAACAAGACCGCCGCCTGAAGTATCAGAAACATTTGAGCGTGTTTCATCATAAGTCCAGTGCAGGAGGGCATCAACATAAATGCTGTTCCCGAAATACTTACCAATATAAACAGTTGAATTGTCAAATAAGTTACTTATTAAAGAACCTTTTTCGCTTCCCGTGTTCATATTGAATCCCTGCTTAATTGAATTCTGAAGCAGGGTTGTACGAATTGAAAATATATCAAAATTACACAAATCACGCAATGCATTTTCAAGACGACGTAAAAGCGTAACCTGAACTCCATAATCAAATCCCGAAAGCACAAGGGAACCGACGCTGTCTGAATCCGCAGAGGCAATGTTTCCCAAAATTTCCATAATTTCGTTCTCTGACTTTGCAGGAACAGAAGAAAGTACGGGGTTAAAATCCTGGGCATTCTGCCTTATTGCAGAAAGAGAAATTGTTACAGGTTCACCGTTTAAGTCATGCTCTTTTGTTTCGGCCCTTACGGTAAGATTCGGGTTTATACTGTCCTGGGTTTCGTTTAAGATTATGCGGCCCTCTTTAAGGTAGAAATTCCTGTTAAGATAGGAAACTTCTCCTCCGCGGAGAACGACATCACCTTTTATATTCCACAGTTCACTTGCAGTATCCATATTGAATTCAATCGGAGTATCCGGAGCAATAAGTCCGCGAACAAGAGGTTCAAGGGCAAAGTGAACCTTAGGACCGATATCAAGCATGAGGGAAATCCTCATATCAAGACTGTTGAGGATATTTTCATCAGAAGAAGAGGAATCATCTTTTCCACCGATAAGTCCTGTATTTGTAAGAACATTTATTTCTGAATTCCTGAGTCCGATTCTTCCGGAAAGATCAAGGGCACCGTTATCCCAGAGAAGGTTTGCATTTACACTGGTACGTCCCTTTAGCCTTAAGTGCGGAACTTTTATGTCGATAGGAACATAATTACCTTTATCCGTATAAATGTTAAATTCAAATGCAGAAATCTTCCAGCGGTCAAGAGAAGCATACGCATTTGCCGTAAGAAGCGCATCCGTAACTTTAAACGGAGTATCCTGCATTTCGATTTCGTCCTGAGTAAATTCA
>JAGABO010000090.1 GCA_017614655.1 Treponema sp.
CCTGAAATCCCGAAGAGCCTATAAGTATTCCGATTACGATATACCCGACAACCTGCGGTATGCGGAGTTTCTTAAAAATCCATCCGCCGGCTGTTCCAAAGAACATGATTATTCCAAGAAGAAGAACAAACTGAGTTGTTTCTATTTTTGCAAAATGCATTATCTGAGGAAGTATTTCTGAAAACGGAGTATTCATGCGCAAGATTATACTATTACTTGAATATTTCTTCTATAACTTCTGAGGGAGTTTTTTCATAGTAAATGAGTGCATACATAACCGAAGCACCGGTGAGTTTTCTTCCGTAGCCGCGTGTTTCGGAGTAGGGAAGCATTTCCAGAAAAAGGTCCTTCTGATTTTTGTTTACGGGGATTTTTTTAATCCAGGTTCGCACTCTTGTAATTCCTGCGTTGTAGGCAAAAAAGCCGTGAAGCAGGGAACCGTCAAGGCGGCGGACCATTTCTTCAAAATAAAAGGAACCGAATCTTATGTTTGTGTGCGGCTCTGTAAGATCATAGTCCGTATATTTAAGTTTGCGTGCAATATCACCTGCTGTGGAATCCATTAACTGGGTAAGTCCTTTTGCTCCAGCAACTGAATAAACGTCTTTGTCAAAAAAACTTTCTGAGCGTATTAAGGCATAAAGATGATATTCTTCCAGAGAAAATTCTTCTGCACATTTTTTTATGTCATCTGCGTAGTAGCGGGGGTAGGCGAGCTTTAAAAGTTCCGGAGTGATTTCTTTTTCGTGAAGATTAACGGCTCTTGCTGCGATCCTTAAACTCTGCGGAATAAAATCCGGATTTCTTGAAGAATAATCATAAAGAACCTGGGCTGCTTTCTGTGCGCATTCCGTTCCGACATTCTGTCCTGCTTTTTTCCATTCATCATAAATAAACTGCGGAAGCCCGAAGTCTGCGTAACCGTTTAAAAGAATTTCGGCTTCCCTGTTAATTTCTGTGGTGCGCTTTTTTCCTGTAGAAAGAGCAAGGTCCATAAACTCTTCTTTTGTAAAAGAAAGTCTTTTAGCTGCAAGAAATTTATAGTAAATGTCCGTACCGCTTTTTAGTGCGTACTGAAGAAAAGAGTTTTCTTCCGGAGAAAGAGTGTTTCCGTTCTGATTCTGACTGTGAAGAATGCACGCAGCTGTGTAAGAAAACTGAGCAGAAATTTCTTCTGATGCATATCTCTGTGCAAGCAGGGCAGCTTCCTTAAAAAGTGCAGCGTTGTTTTTGGAAAGCAGAGTAAGTGACAGTTCTTCAAAGAAATCATCGAAGTACTCGCGGTCACTTATGTAAGAGCCAACTTCTGAAAGTGCCTTTAAGGCAGAGGCCGGATTGCTTTTTAAAGAAAGTGAAAGATAATACCAGAGAGCCTGGTCCTTATGCTTTGAGTCGCTGCCGGATTTAAAGGCTTTTTCGAAAGAAGTAAGTGCTTTTGAATTTCCGGCTTTTTCATAGAGACGGCCTGCATAAAACCATGCAAAGAAAACTTTTTCTCCTTTTTCTTCGGAAGCAAGATTTTCCATGCGCTCTGCATTAGAAAGAAAATCTTTTGAACCGTAGAGAAGGCTTTTTCCTGTGTCGCTTATGAGCTGCTCCGTGAGTTCTCTTTTTTCATCTAAAAAAAGTTTTGCTTTTACGGAAGTTTCGGCGTATTTTTTATTGTAGAACTCCAGCCTTAATTTTATCCGTCCGTCCAGAGGTAAATCTTTTTCTGCTTCCTGTACAAACTCTGCATGTGTTTTTGTAAAGGGGCGTTCCGTACACCAGTAAAGAAACTCTTTTTTAAATTCGGAGGCCTTTGTTTTTAAGAGAGCTTTCATTCTTAATAAAACAAGTGAATTGCTGCTTTCTTTTAAATTAATATCTGATGTAAGTTTTTTTATGTCGCTCCATTTTTCCTGAAGTGAATATTCCGTGCAGCACAGAAGAAGTGCATCTTCATCGGGAAAAACGCTTACAAGTTTTTTGCATAAGGTATTTTTCTTTTTTGACGTTTCCAGTTCTATGAGTTTTTCGTAAGAACGGCGGCTTACAAGAGGAGAGCCTTTTTCTGCAGCTTTGTATAAATCTTTTAAAGCTGATTTTTTTTCTCCTTCGTTAAGTTTTACAAGTCCGGTAAAATAGTAAGAGTCGTTTCCGTAACTTTTTTCGAGCGGAGTTCTGGAACTGCAGGAAACTGCAGCAAAGAAAAAGAAAAGTGTAAATTTTAATAAGGCAGAAAAAGCCGGCGGCAGTGAAGGAAATAACTTCTTTAATCTGGAGTACATTTTCTGCTGAACCGCCGTTTTATTTTATTATTCCTGAGGAATTTTTATGTAAGTTCCGGAAATGATTTTGTCCGGATTTTTGATTCCGTTGTAACGGGCAAGGAATTTATAGCGCCATGGATTCTTGTAGTAAGCAGCACTTATATCCCAGAGAGTATCACCCCATTTAATTTTGTAAGTGATGTCTGCTTTCTTTTCTGTTACAGGAGGAACTTCCGGTACCATAACTTCATTTTCTTTTGCTATGACGATTTCGTCTTCCTTAGCAGGTTCCGTGTTTTCTACAGGTGCAGGTTCTTCTTCGGCAACTTCCGGTTCTTCAAAAACAGCTTCTGGTTCCTGTTCCTGAGTTTTTGTTTCTTCCTGAACTTTTGTTACTTCTGTTTTTGCAGAATCCTTCTTTGTTTTGGAAAGAAGATTAATCGGCGACGGAATTATAAAGAGGAGAAGAAGAACTGCAATTATACAGATGATTGCACATACAATGCAGATAATTACAGGAGTGCGGGTCTTCTTCTTAATTTCTTCTGCTTCTTCTTCGTAAGTGCCTTTTCCTTCGAGAGTTTCCTTGTCATAAAGGTCACTGAACATTTCGTTCTTTGGCTGGAAGGTCGGATCCTTTGTTACAAGTTCTTCATCTTCGCTGTCGGTGTTAAGATCTACTTCTCCGTAGTCATCATCAAACACGCCGCTGAGTCCTACAGCTTCTGCAGAAAGATTGTCTGAATTTGTTTTCTGTTCAGGTGCATCAAAATCAGGAACGGCAAAATCATCCGGAACAGATTCTTCCGAAATGTCTGTGCTCGAATTTTCTTCGCTGCTGTCAAAATCCGGAAGAGAAAAATCATCGGAAACGGATTCTTCGGCAATATCTTCTGTAGTTTCTTCCTGAGTTCCGTCATCAAAATCGGGGAGTGCAAAATCATCAGATGCAGATTCATCTTCAGTAACTTCATCAGCTGTAACATCATCAACAGAGACATCATCAACAGAAATATCATCAGAACTTTCTTCCGTCAGCGGAACATCGGTTTCTTCAAAATCGGTACTGTCCAGAACTGCTTCTGTTTCATCAGCTATGCTGTTTTCTGCTTCGGTATCTTCCGAAAGAATATCACTGCTTTCTTCTGATTCTTCCGACTCATCTGATGAATTATAGGCGGCAACTCCTGCTGCAACTGCACCTGCTGCAGCGGCACCTGCAATAAAGGCACCTGCGCTGGAAGTTTCTTCTGTATCTTCTGCTTCCTCTTCTTTTTTTGGTGGAAGCGGTGTTACTTCTTCAAAAGAAAATTCTTCGTCGTTTGGTGAAGGTCCTATCAATTCGTTTTCCTCATTTTCCTGTAAGCTGTCGTCTTTGGTAAGAAGCGAAAGTTCTTCATCAGAAATTCCTTCTTCGCCGCCAGGTCCTTCTGCTGAGTTGTCATCAGAAGGTATATCATTTAAATTATCGTCAGAAATATCAAAATCTGAAACGTCTGTCTTGTTTTCTTCGTAGTTTTCTGTTTCGGACGGAATATCATCTGCAATGGTGTTGTCAAAGTCGGGCAGTGCAGGTTCTTCTTCCTGCGGTTCGTTTTTTGCTTCGTCAATGTTAAAGTTTACCGGTTCAGTGTTTCTGTCCGAAAGAGTTCGGAAAACAAGGGGAACATCAGTTTTACTTTCCTTTCCTGTTTCCGGATCCTGAATGTTAGCACTCAGTTTTCCGTCTGCATCAACTTCTATCTGAAGATCCAGAGTCGGTTCTCCGTTTTCATGCGGATTAAGGTTTTTGATTTCGAGGGTGTCTACGTATTCGGCATCTTCCATAGTGCCGGTTTCGGAGCGGTACAGGTCAACATGAACCGTAGTCTGATTGTCCTGTACGGTTGTAAGGTTAAGGTTTTTTACGCCTTCTTTGCCCTCTTCGAGAATGGGATAAAATGAGCCGTCTGCGAGTTTAATTCCGATAGATTTCATAAGCACCCCTTATTAACTCTATTTTACCCCAGAATTCTGATTTTGTCAGTCTAATATTTATACTGGAAGTCTGTAATTGTAAGAAGCTCGTTTGAAGTGCCGCCGAACTTGTTTGAGATTTCGTAGACACTTATGCGTACAGGATTTCCGTTGCTGTCGCTCTTATAAACGTCGCGCTGAATAAGTACATCCTGGGGATCATAAGTGCGAAGTTCCGTAATAACGCCGTTTGCATCATAACGGTAAATCTTTTTTGAGCTTACAGTTCCGTCTTCCTTATAAACAGTAGTCTGATTCAGGCGTCCGTTTGTATCATAAGAGAAAACTTCCTTATTAGAAAGTGAACCGTCACCGTAGTAGTCTGCAACTTCTACAGGAAGATTTCCTTCCATTACTGTGATAATTCTGGAAAGAAGTGCACCGTTTCCGTCGTAATAGCTTTCGGTTTTCTTTGTGCCTTCATATTTGTATATGGTTTTTCCGCAGAGTTTTGCTGCTGAATTATATTCTGATTCTGATTTTACGGTGCCGTCGGTGTTGTATTCAAAAGCTGTACGTGTAAGGAGGGCTCCGGAAGCATCAGCGATGGAAATTTCGGTAAGATTGCGGCTTACGTCGTATATAAAAGTTGCTTTGCTCAGGAGTTCATTCTTTGAATTGTATGAATTGATTTCCTGTTCAAGTCCGTCTGCTCCAAAAATGTGAACGTTCTTTGCCGTTACCGTGCGGTAAGGATCACCGAATTTAAGGGTAACACTGTAATCTGTCTGAGTGTATGACGAAACACGTCCTTTCGGTTTGAATGCCGAGTCAGTTTTTGCGCCCTGTGCCAAAACTGCCGAAACTGTAAATAAAGCAAGAAGAGCTGTAAAAAGTATTTTTTTCATATTTTCCCCCGGGTATGTTTTTTGCTCGTTATATTATCGGCAGAAAATGCCTGCTACTTGAATTTTTAGTGAATCATGTTCAATATAAAGCATGGACTTTTTTGAACTGGATGCATTCTTAAAACTTTCAAAGACCCTTCATTTTGCAAAAGCCGCTTCCGAATCCGGCCTGAGTGCCTCTGCCTTAAGCCGTCTTGTACTGCGACTGGAAAGTGAGTGCGGTGCCGTTTTTTTTGAACGCAACAACCGCGAAGTAAAGCTTACCGAAGAAGGCCGGCTTTTTGCAGATTTTGCCCGCCGCTCTTTAGAAGAAAAGGAAGCCCTTCTTGAACAGTTTTCCTCTTCTTCTGATGAAGTAAAAGGTTCGCTTAATGTTTTTGCAAGCGTTACGGCCTGTTATTCAATAATGCCGCCTTTTATTAAACTGCTTTCAAAAAAATATCCGCTTATACATCTTACGATAGAAACGGGAGATCCTGCCCTTGCTGCAAGTTATGTGCGCGAAGGAAAAGCTGCCCTTGCCGTTGCTGCCATTACCGAAGAAACTTCTGATTTTTTTGAAAGCACGGTTGTAGAAAAAAGTCCGCTTGTTTTTGCTGCAAGTGCAGACGGGCCTTTTGCAAACGTAACGGGAAGTCCTCAGGATATAATTTCTTCAGTGCCGCTTATTCTTCCTAAAGCGGGGCTTGCAAGAAAAAGATTTGATTCCTGGGTAAAGAGCCGCAACGTTAAGCCCCTGGTTTCTGCCGAAGCCGAAGGTAACGAAGCCGTTATGGCACTTGCTGCCCTTGGAACGGGAATTGCGCTTGTTCCAAAAATTGTTCTTGATTACGGTCCGTATTCCGAAGGATTTGTTTTTTACAGTCTTACAAATGCCCTCGGAAACTACGATATCGGATTCATCAGAAAAAAGAATGCTGGAGAAAAAAATATTTCCGGCAGAACGGGAGACAGAACTTCAAAAATTAATAATGCGGTTTCTGCCGTACTTTCTGAACTTATCAGCGCAAAATGATTTTATACATAGGAGACTGACCCGGTAAAAGTTCAAGAATGTGTTTTTCGCAGTCAAGAACTTCTGTCGGATCGTGCGTTACATGAAGAAGCGTTGTTGTTCCTGTTGCCGCAACTGTCTGAATTAAATCCAGAAGCTTTGTCCTGTAGTTGTCGTCAAGTCCGTGGCACGGTTCATCAAGAATAAGAACTTCCGGAGATTTTACGGCAGCCCTTAAAATAAGAATTGCCCGCTGTTCTCCGTAGCTCAATGAAGAAAAGTTTTCGCTTTCCCTTCCTTCAAAACCGGCAAGCTTAAGCCAGGCGCGTGCAGTTGCCTTCTGAAAATCTGTCGGTGTTTCGTAGAGGCCGATGCTGTCCTTAAAGCCCGAAATGATTATGTTCTCCAGGGAAGTTCCGCCGACCATGCGGTATTCAACATGAAGCCGGTAACTTACGATGCCGAGCCGCTTTTTAATATCCCAGATTGTCTCACCGCTTCCACGACGTTTTCCAAAGAGCCGTACGTCTTCGCGGAAAACCTGCATGTTGTCGCCGGTTATGAGTTCAAGAATTGTTGTTTTTCCTGAACCGTTCGGACCGCGGATAAGCCAGTGTTCACCGCTGATGATTTTCCATGTTAAGTTCTGCAGTACCTGATGTTCTTCCCAGCCGACATTTACGCTGTTAAAGCTTATGAGTTCGTGCGGAGTTTCTGTGCAGAACGAAGCTGTGCCGGTATTCTGTGTTGAGGCAAGCGGAAGTGTTTCTTTCCTTATGCGTTCCAGTTCCGTTATAAAAGCCTTTCTGATTGATTCATTCTGTTTTTGATAAGCCTCTGCTTTTTCTGAAATAAGTTTTTCGTAAGCTTTTCTTTCTCCGCAGAAGGAAATTTTCTTTTCTGAAAATTCAATGACAGAATTAATGTTGTCCGGAATTTCGTTAAAGCGTTCCATGCATAAAAGAATATGCGGAAATCCTGAATCATCTTCCGTGCGGGTTTTTCTTTTAGAAATCGTATCAAAGAATTCAAAGAGAATGCGGCGGCTTTCTGCATCAAGGCCGGCAAAAGGATCGCTTAAAATCAAAAGTGATTTTTTGGAAAGAAGGGCGCGGCATAAAAGTGTTCGCCTGATTTCTCCCGTAGACATGTAGCGGAGTCCCCGGTCAAGAATATTCTGAACACCGCAGAGCTTTACTTCGGGCATTGTTTCCAGACGGGCAGCTATCGGCGGAAGCGGAGCTCCTTTTTTTGAAGAGCCGCCTAGAACTTCACAGATGTACTGCCGACCGGTGCGGCCAATGTCTTCTTTGTCCATGTACTCGCTTTCGTCCCGTTCCCGCTCTTCCTGAATAAGATGAGCTGCTTCTTCCAGAGAGACAATTGCGGTGTTCTGTTCAAAGGTGTTTTCTATCTGAGAGTCAGCGGAAGTTTTTTTAAAGACAGCCCTTCCTGCAAGCGCTTCAAGAAAGTGTGCCTTTCCTCCGCCGTTTGGTCCCGTTACAAGCCAGGCTTCTCCCGGGTTAAAGCAAAAGTTTATGTTTTGAAGGACGGTACGTCCGTTTTTTTCTACAGAGCAGTTTTTAATTTTTACAAGAGAATTCATTTTTTAATAACCTATTGATTCACAGGCACTTTTTGCAGCAATTCTTCCGAAAATACAGATTTCTGCTACGGCATTTCCTCCGATTCTATTGTCTCCGTGAACTCCGCCCGTAACTTCTCCTGCAGCATAGAGTCTTGGAATCGGTTTACCGCTTTTGTTTATTACCTGTGCATCTGTGTTTATTTTTAGGCCGCCCATTGTGTTGTGAATTGCAGGTTCAACTTCGACTGCGTAGTATGGACCTGTTTCAAAACTGACGGGAAGATCAGGACGGTTAAAAAGTTCATCTTTGCCGGATGATTTTGATGTATTGTATGTATCCAAAGTTTCCTTAAGAATATCTGGATTCATTTTAAGTTTTTGAGCCATTTCTTCAACAGTTGCAGCTTCTGTAAGAAGTCCTGTTTCGACATATTCTTCTACAGCCTTAAGTGATTTGCGCACTTCTTCGTTAAAGAAAATGAATGCAGTTTTTTCCGGAAGCGAAAGAATTTTTTCGGAAACAAAATCACGTGTTTCCAGTTCGTTTAAGAATCTTCTTCCTTTGTGATCAAGCATTATTGCACCGTTTCCGCGGACTGCTTCTGTTATAAGGGTTCCTCCGCCGACAGCAACAGAAGGATGTGTCTGAATTTCGTTCATCAGGACAAGTTCAGCATCAAATTTTTCTACCCATGCAAAAGCATCTCCCTGAGCACTTCTGATATTTGTTGTGGGGTAGTTCTGAAGGTCCGGCCGGTATTTTCCTATGAGCTGCGGATTTGCACCGAAGCCGCCTGTTGCAATGATTATGGCTTTTGCCTTTATGTTGTAGCTTCCGTTTTCATTCTGAACCCATACACCGACAGGTTCACCGTTTTCCGAAATAATGTCTGTTACTGTATTTGAAAGCCTTATTTCTGCGCCTGCTTTTTTTGCAGCTTCGTAAAGTTTTGGAATAAGATGCGGACCGATCGCCTGTCCTCCGTTCGGTCTGTGAGTGCGTTTATTTGTACAGCCGCCCATAAGTCCTACATCACTAAGATCTGCACCCACTGTTTCGCCTTGAAGCCAGTCAACGATTTCTGCTGATGATTCAACCATTTTTTTTGCAAGTGCCTTATCGTTTTTATAATGTCCGCTGATTAATGTATCTTCCAGAAACTGACTGTTTGAGTCCTGTATGCCGAGAGCTTTCTGCACGGAAGTTTCGCTTGCGTTAAGTCCTCCGGTAGAAGAGTTCGTGTTTCCGCCGGGAAAGCCGTTTTTTTCGAGAACTATAACTTTTGCACCGCGTCCGGCGGCTTCTGTTGCTGCAGTAAGTCCGGCTCCGCCTGCTCCGATTATTACGATGTCGGTTTCGGAGTTTGAATACTGTTCTTTTGACTTAGTTTTGCCTGTCGATTTATCGAGTGCGGAACTGAGGGCTTCCTTTACTCCGTTAGAAGTGATTGTTGCGCCGGAAATAACGTCTATTTTTTTAATGTCTCCGTTGCTTTTTAAAAACTGCTCAAGAAGTTTGTCTTCTATTGCATGTCCGACATCCTGAGACTCTTCTTCTTTTGTGATTTTTGCATCAGAGATTTCTCCGTCTGTTACCGTCAGGAGAACCTGGATTGGTCCGTTGCGTCCGGAGCCAGTTCCTGTAAAAGCTCCGTCAGAAAGGAGCAGCTTATTCTTTTTTGAACAGCCTGTAATTGATATAAGCATTGCAAGACCGGCGGCTGCGGAAAACAAAACCGATTTTTTCATATCAGTATTATTTTCTCACAATCGCCGTCTTTTCGCAATATAATTCTATTGTATAAATCCGCCGAAGATCCAGCCAAGGTAATCTTCTGTTTCGGCGTCGTAAACTTCGTACCAGTGTGCAGTTAAGCCGTCGATAGTCTGTTCACGTTCGGTCATCTGTACGGAAGTGAGAGCCGTACCTGGTTCAACCTGTGTAACTACATTGCCTCCGAGTCCCGGGAAGTCGCGGATGTTTACTTTTGAACCGTCTTCTGTGTGAACTGAGAAGCTTTTTTTGTCTGCAGAATCAACTCCACCTTCGCGAAGATCAAACTGAACTGTAAGGTCTGCCATTTCATCCTGAATGATTTTGCGAACGTCATCTGTAATGTTCAGGTTGAGTGCTGATTCAAGAATTGTCTTTTTCTGATCTACGACAGTAAGTTCCTTTGCTCTCTGGATAGTTCTGAATGCAAGTACATCCTGAGAGTTATCGGTAATCTTTGAAGCCTTAACATAAACTGTCTGAACGCTGTAACGTGCAGTTGAATAGTAAGAAACTTCTGCAAAGGTTACTTTTCTTGCAGGATCAGTTTTGTTTGTTTCGCCTACAGCTACAACTGAACCTCTGTCAAGGTGAGCATTGCGTACATCAGCAGGATTTGCAGTGTTGTAAATTGCAGCATCTTCTGTGATTACGGCAACCTTTTTACCTGTGATGATGCGGTTTGAAATTGCCCAATAATCCTTTGAATCGTAGCGTACTTTTACAAAGTTTAAAGTTTTGCCTTTTTCTGCATTTTCATAAGATGCATCTTTTGATACTGAATAAACTTCGATGTCTGTTCCTTCTGAAAGTTTTACTTTTGCAGTCATAACTCCGTTGTCTTTTTCTGACCAGAGCCATCCATTGTCCTGAAGAAAAATTCCAGGAACAGTCTGTGCAAAAACAGTAGAAACTAAAGTGAATAAAATAGAAATTGCAAATATCTTTTTCATAGCCGTCCGTCCTTAATTGATACTTTTGAGAAGTTCAAAGATTGTGCTGCTTGTAGAAAGGTTGAGTACAGTTTCGAACAGCTCCTCGCGTGCAACTTCATCAGAAAGAACATACTCGCCGTTCTTGTCTTTTGCAGAAAGCTTGTTATAAAGCTGAATACCGATAAGATCATCAGATGCAGTGCTTACATCATCAGCAGAAACAAACTGCTTTTCGATAAGACTATCATTTACGTATGTTCTGATTTTCTTAAAGTGAGTTGAGAACGGGTTTGAATCATCAGCAGGATCACGTGAAACACCTACGATTGTTCCGGCAGAAATTGATTTTTCAAGAATGTCGGCAGGTGTGTCTTTTTTATAAAGCCATGCAGTTTTTCCTACGATAACACCTGGAACTGCATTTACTGCAATTGAGTAATCCTGTGCCCAGTAATCGTTGTCATCATAAGTGATGTGAATGAATTCACGTTCCTTGTTGTCGGTAAGGCGTACAGCTTTCTTAACTTCATAGTTGATTTCTGAATCAGCAGAAATTGAAGGGAATGCGTAAACGACTGTACCAGGAACAGTGTATTCAACCCACTGCATTTTTCCAGCGTTATCACCGCTTTCTACCAGAGACCAGAATCCTCCTGCAACCATTACGGAAGGAATAGAGCCTTTTGGTTTTACAACAACTGTCTGTTTTGTTTCTCCGCGGACCGGTTCACCAGAAACAGACTGACTAACCTGTTCTTTTTTTGAACAGGCGGAGAGTATTACGGCAGCAGCCACAATACAGCCTAAAAGTTTTTTCATAATGCCTCCAAAAACTTATGCCAGGTTTTCTATCTTATCCAGAAGAGAATCAAGCATCTCATGAGTAAGACGGGGATTTAACAGCGTAAACTTTAAGTGAGTTCTGCCGTTGTACACAGTCTGTCCTATGACAATGCCTTCCTTATGAATAAGCGTGCGCCTGATTTTTTTATTAAGTTCATCTCCGCTCTCTCCGTCTCCTGCATTTGTAACTCTAAAAACAACTGAGCTTATTTCGGGTTCTACTGCAGGTTCAAAATTTTTTCTTGCCTTAAGCTGACTGTACACATAAGCCGCATTTTCTACGCAGGTGTTGAGCATGGAAGAATAGCCGTCTTTTCCCTGACACTGAAAAGCCATCCAGACTTTTAGTGCATCAAACCGTCTTGTAGTCTGAATTGATTTTCCTACGAGATTTGTGTAGCCGTCTTCTTCGTCTTCTTCGCGGTTTAAGTAATCTGCATGAAGCTCAAGGGTGTTAAACTGAGAGCCGTCTTTTACAAGAATTGCACTGCAGCTTATCGGAAGAAGAAACATTTTATGAAAATCTACGGTGATTGAGTCGCACTGATGAAGCGGCCCTAACCGTTTACTGTATTTGTCCGAAAGAATGAGCGCGCTTCCGTAGGCGGCATCTGCATGAAGCCACGCACTGTTTTCGTCTGCAATTTTCCGGAGTTCTTCTACACTGTCGATTGAACCGTAGTCTGTAGTTCCGATTGTTGCAACGATGCAGAAGGGAATATTTCCTTTTGCTTTGTCTTCGCTTATGAGACGGCTAAGTGCGGCTGTGTCCATTTTCTGTTTTGAATCAACGGGAACCTTTACGACTGCATCATAACCGAGTCCCAGAAGGTGGCAGGATTTTTCCATGGAGAAATGTGAAACTTCCGAAGTATAAAGCCTGAACTTTGACCAGTTTTGTGGAAGACCCTTTTTCTTTACATCATGATTAAGCTGAGTATTGCAGAACCAGTCGCGGGCAAGAAGAATGCCGGTAAGGTTAGACTGACTTCCGCCCGAAGTAAAAGAACCGTCAGACGATGAATTATAGCCGTAAAGGGAACACAGCTTTCTGATAACTGCAACTTCTGTTTCTGTTGCAACCGGACTCTGATCCCAGCTGTCCATGCTCTGGTTAAAGCTGGAAAGTATAAGCTCTGCTGCTATTGTTTCGCGGAGGGCCGGACTGTGAAGGTGAGCCATGTACTGCGTTGAGGAAGTGCGCAGAAAATTCGGGAGAATTGATTTTTCTACATTGGCCATTGTTTTGTCAAAGCCAAGTCCGTGTTCCGGAAGTATTTCGTAAGAAGAGATTTCTTCTGCAAGTTCGCGCGGCTCGGGTCCTGTATAAGCCCTGCTGTCGCTGATTGCCTCCGTAATAGAGGCAACCGTACGGTTCATCTGTGATAAGAATTCTTTCCTGTCGTTTTCTTCATTGGAAAGGAGTACGCTCATGCAATTTTTCCGATTTGACCGGAAGAAACCTGAGCGTCAATTTTTCTGACTGCATCAGAGAAAATGGAAATCATTGTTTCTATTTCTTCGTCTGTAACTGTGAGTGCACAAAGACATCTCATTACAGAACCGCCTCTGCCGCCTTTTTCCATTATGAGTTTGTTTTCGAAGCATTCATGCTGAAGTGCTGCACAAAGCTGACCGTCTGCAGGAAGGGATCCGAGGGCATCTTTCTGGCCGTTGGGGTTTACGATTTCTACACCCATCATAAGGCCTTTACCGCGGATGTCGCCGATTATGCTTACTTCGTTTTTAAGCTGTTCCATTCTGCTGCGAAGATAGTCGCCCTTTCTGCGTACGTCTTCAAGGAAACTTTCCTGACTTACACGCTTAATAAGGACAGTTCCTGCCTTCATTGCAAGTTGATTGCCGCGGAAGGTTCCTGCGTGTGCGCCCGGCTGCCATTTGTCCAGTTCTTTATTGTAAACAACAACTGCAAGCGGCTGTGAACCACCGATTGCCTTGCTGCAGAGAATTACATCCGGAACGATGTCTGCGTATTCGAAAGCAAAGAATTTTCCTGAACGTCCGATTCCGCACTGGATTTCGTCACAGATAAGAGGAATGCCGAGTTCTTTTGTTACGCGGCGTACTGTCTGTAAGAATTCAACCGGGGCAGGGATAACTCCACCTTCACCCTGAATTGCTTCGAGAATAACAGCTGCCGGTTTTGTAATTCCGCTTTCCGGATCCTTAAGGACGCGCTCAAAGTAAGTGCAGGCTGCCTTTACTCCGGCTTCTCCTCCGAGACCAAACGGACAGCGGTATGAATATGGATAGGGAAGAAACTGAACTCCTCCCATGAGATTCTGAACAGGGGCTTTTGCACCGAGGTTTCCTGTAAGGCTTAAGGCACCGTGACCCATTCCGTGATAACCGCCGGAGAATGCAATGACAGTTCCGCGGCCTGTTGCAGTTTTGCAGAGTTTGATTGCTGCATCAACGGCATCGGTTCCGCTTGGCGAACAGAACTGAATCTTCGCATTGTTTTTAAGCTCACCCGGAAGGAGAGACTGTAAAGTCTGAACGAATTCGTCTTTTGTGGGGGTTGTTAAATCGAGGGTATGCAACGGAGAGCCCGAAGTAATGAGTTCAATCATTGCATTGTTGATTTCCTGATCATTATGACCAAGTGCAAGGGTTCCGGCTCCGCATAAGAAGTCTAAATAGCGGTTGCCCTCAACGTCTTCGACCCATGAGCCATGAGCCTTGTTTAATGCGACTGGAAATTTCCGCGGATAAGAGCGGGCGTTTGATTCAGTAAGTTCCTGCCTCTGAATAAATGAAGAATTCTGCATTCATTTTCTCCCGGTGGGAAAAATCAGAGCCGTAAAAGCTCCAAAACCTGTCAACGACAGCGCCATAAATGCCTTCGCTAAAAGTAAGGCTGTAAAAAAGAAGCCCTACCTTTGCTTCTATTTTGGTAACTGATTTTAGGGTATATTATGAATTAGGGCAAGCCTTTTGACGAAAAAAAAACACTTATTTTAGACACCTGAATTCTGTATAAAATCATTCAGAAAGGAAGTTTTTTACTGAATCAAGGACCTTAAGTGCCGTCCTGCGGCCTTCTTCATAGACGCGCCTTAATTCCTTTGCATCGCTGCAGGTACGGCTTATTCCGAGGGAAGTTTCGGGGCAGATGACAAAAGTGTTTCCGAGCTTTTCCTGGTCAAAAACATACTGAGTCTGTGCGTTGTACTTCTGCGGACGTTCCTTCATTGCACGGACCAGTTCCGGATATTTTCTGAGCATAAAGCGGAAGAATGCAGAAATTCGTGAAGGCTTTTTTCTGTAATCGCGCGGCTGTGTAAGGATAACGATGTTTTTTGTACAGCCGTAATCCTGTGCAAACTTAAGCGGAATGGAATCCGTGATGCCGCCGTCTAAAAGAAGTTTTCCTTCGTGTTCAACAGGAACAGAAACAAGAGGCATGGAAGCAGATGCGCGCATGAGTTCAAGTTCATTATAAGTACATTCAGGAAGTTCATGATAGCAGGGTGTTCCCGTGCTGATGTCCGTAGTAACTGCAAAAAACTTAAGTGGGTTTTCGCGATAGGTTTTGTAATCAAAAGGATCAAGCCTGTCCGGAAGCGTATGATAGCAGAATTCAGCATTGTAAAGATTTCCGGTTTTAATGAGTGAACGAAAACTGCAGTAACGCTTGTCTTTGCAGAAGCGGAGATTGTATCTTAAGGCGCGGCCGATCTGTCTGGATTTAAAGTTACAGCCTAAAGCAGCTCCGGCAGAAACTCCGAAAGCAGCATCAAGTTCAATTTTATTTTCAAGAAAAACATCGAGCACTCCGCTGGTAAAAAGTCCGCGCATTGCTCCGCCTTCAAGTACAAGTCCGTTCATGTAAAAATCTCCTGATCAGTAAACTGCGGCTTCTCCAAAATGCCACACTATTCCAAGCTTTATGCCGGCTCCGTAAACTGATTGTCCGTCTGAATCTGATTTTAATATAAAACTAAAGAAAGGTGAAAGGGCGGCTTCCAGTTTCCTGCAGCCGGAAGGAGTCCATCTAAAACCGGTCTGAAGCGAAAAAACTTTGTCTATGTTTACGTTGTCTTCAAGTCTGAATCTTACGCCTGCAGAAAGTTCCGGCTGAAAAGCAAACCAGGTTCTCTTTATTGCAAAGGGAATTCTTGTCCAGATGCCTGCCGAAGCAAAAACATTTTCTAATGCAGAATCGCTGTTTTTCGGAAGAAGGTGCATGAAATCTGCAGAGAGGCTTAAACCAAGAGTGAGCGTGTCCGGGATTATGTTCGGGAAAGTGTATTCTGCAAGAATTCCCGCGCCGGCACCGAGCTGAACGGTGTCAGAGAATTCACCGAGCGGAAGAAAACAAAGTCCGTGCATTCCGAGTGCAAAACCTGAATAACATATTACGGCATTCGGATTGGGATCTGCGTCGAGTACATTCCTGCCGTCCAGAAATAATTCCGGAAGCTCGTCTTCCGGCTGAGGTTTGGAGTCTGTTACTTCTTCGGTTTTCTGAGTAAGTTCTGTATCTGAATCATCGGTGCAGACTTCGGTTTTTTCTTCGGAGTCTACACCATTAAAAAAAAACTTGTGTCGTTCTCGCTGTAAGCAATTTCGTTTTGAACAGGAACTGTTTCTTCATAAAAATCCGGTTCTGAAGTTTCCCTGGCAATTTCCGGTACATCTTCCTCATCTTCATCAAGAATTGGAATGTCATCCGAAAGTTCTGCAAGCATCTGTAATTCATCTTCCTCTTCTGAAGGTTGGGAAACGGCTTCTGCAAGTTCTGGTACTTCCTGCTCCTGAATAAGTTCCGGTTCTTCTGGTGCTGCTGGAGCTTCCTTAAGAAGAATGCTGCTGATTACAGGTTCGCTTTCGACAACGGGAAGTTCTTCTATTTGAACTGGTTCCTTTTCTACAGGAAGAGGAACCGGCTCTCCTGCAGACTCAGGTTCTTCTGAAGGAAGAGGCTCCTGAACAGGTATGTCTTCTGTCTGCTCCGGTTCTTCCGGTAAAACAGTTTCTTCTCTAGGTTTTTCTGCCGGGATCTCTATAACAGCAGGTTCTTCTACAGGAGCCGGTTGCTCCGTAACAGGGGCTGCTTCTTCCTGAACAGGGGCCGGTTCTTCTATAACCGGAACTTCTTCTGCTTTTGGCTCTTCCGTAATAACTGCTTCTTCGATAACAGGTTCCTGAACTGGAACAGGTTCTTCTTTTTTAAGTGAATCTTCCTGCGGCTGTTCCGGTTCAACACGTTCGAGATTGATGTTTATTTTTACTTTAATGTCTTTATTTATGATTTTAGTTTTAGGTTCTTCTTTTACAGACGGCTTTGGCTCTATGTAAACTTCCGGATTTTTTACAACCCACAGATCCTTAAATCCGAGAGACTTATCCTTTAACAGTTCTGACTTAAAAGAACGTGCTTCTGAAATTTTCTGAAATGATTTTTTATGAAGTACACGGTAGAGCTTTACATCTCCGTCCGAAAATTCGCTTATAAAGTTTTCTACGCCGGCTTCTTCGAGACGAACTGAGAGATTCTTTGCATTTTCGATTTTCTTATATGAACCGAGACATACGAAAAAATCATCTGCGGAAGCTGCTGTTCCTGCAGAAATCAGTATCAGTGCCAGAAGGAGTTTTCTGATTTTTGAACTAAAACTTTTTATAGTCATAGGAACAGTTTATCACGCAATACGGCTCTTGTGAAGTTTCTTTTTAAAAGCGGGAGTTTTATGAACTAATAAATAACTACATGGAAGAAAATGCTCCTGTAATATCACAGACGGCTTCCCGGGCAATAAGCAACCCTGCGGCCGGAGGAACAAAACAGCAGCTTCCGGGAGCAAAAGAGTTTCCTTTCATTTCGGAGTCAGCCTGAATCTGGGGAGTAACGGGTGTTTCTGTTGAATATACAACTTTAAGTTTTTTTATTCCGCGCTGTTTTAATTCACGACGCATTATTCTTGCAAGGGGACAGACTTTTGTTTTAAAAATATCTGACACTTCAAGAAGTTCCGGACGGATTTTGTTTCCGGCTCCCATGCTGCTGATTATGGGAACACCGGCTTCCTTTGCTTTCATAACCAGAAGTATTTTTGAACTTACGGTATCGATGCAGTCAATTATGTAGTCGTATTTAGTAAAATCAAACAGCTCTGCTGTCTCTTCAGAAAAAAAAGTACAGTATTTATTAACAGTGCATGCGGGGTTAATATCAAGAATCCGCTCTTCTGCAATGTCGGTTTTGTTCTTACCTATTGTTGAATGAAGGGCGTAAAGCTGGCGGTTAATATTTGTAATCGAAACTGTGTCATTGTCTACAATATCAATATTTCCAACTCCCGTACGTGCAAGTGCTTCTGCCGCATAGCTTCCGACTCCGCCGAGTCCGAAAATAATGACGGAAGAGTGGTTAAGTTTTTCTATGTTCTGATTTCCGAATATCAGAGCAGCTCTTGAAAATTCATTCAGCATTGGTTTTTCCTAATTTATTTTTTTTGAGAAGCAGAATAAAGACAGTAATGCAGATAACTGCCGAGACTGTTGAACCTGCCGGAGCTGCAAGTCCCATGGGGTAGAGGTTTTCGGGAAAGTATCTGGAAGCAAGTGCTGTTCCCGGGATTCTTAACAATATAATGGAAATCAAGTTGTGCAGGAATGAAACGGTAGAGTAACCGTATGCGCAGAAAAATCCGCTGAACGAAAAATGAACGGCCGCAAAAACGCAGTCAGTTACATAGGCTTTAAAATACTGTCCGCCCAGCCGGGCAATTTCTTCACTGTCCGTAAAAAGTGCAACCGTGCTGACTGCCGCAAACTGGAACACGACTGCAAAGACAAGTCCTGCAGAAACGGAAAGTGCCGTTCCGTAATAAAGCGTTTTTCTTGCGCGAAGATGTTCTCCTGCTCCCATGTTCTGTGCCGCAATTGCAGATATTGTAGAAAGCATGCTTGACGGAATGAGGAACAGGAACGTGATGATTTTTTCGACGATGCCGACTGCTGCTGCAATTTCAAGTCCGCGCCTGTTTGCAATTATCGTTATGATAAGGAACGAAATCTGAATGAATCCTTCCTGACATGCAACAGGAACTCCGATTTTTAAAAGCGGATTTATTATTTCCCTTCGGACATGAAAGTCCTTTAAAGTAAGTTTTATGCTGGAACTGTTTTTCTTCCACGTGATGAATGAAATCAGGACACTGAATGCCTGTGCAAGAATTGTTGCCAGAGCGGCTCCTGCAGCCTGCATTCCGAAGCGGCCGATGAAAAGATAATCAAGTGCGATGTTTACGGTGCACGCAATTCCCGAAAAAAGCATCGGACTTTTTGAATCTCCGAGTCCGCGGAAAATCGAGGCAAAGATATTGTATGCGGTTATGAACGGAATTCCTGCAAAACATATCATAAGATAAGTTTTTGTCTGCGAAACAGATTCTTCCGGTACGGACATGATTCGTATTATAAGCGGGCATGCAAAAATAAGTATGACGGATGAACACAGCGAAAATATTAAAAAAAGAAGTGCGCTGTTTCCTGTTGCTCCGGCTGCTTCCTTTGTGTTTCCGCTTCCGGTAGCCCGGCTTATGAGGACGGTGGTTCCCATGGAAAGTCCCACGATGACGACCGTAATCATGTGCATTATCTGGCTTCCGTTCGCAACGGCGGTAATTACGTCAGCCTGATTAAACTGCCCCGTAATGAAAAGATCTGCCATACCGTACAGAGTCTGAAGAAAGTACGAAAGAAAATAGGGAAGTGAAAAAACAATGATCGTGCGGAAAACGCTTCCTTTTGTAAGATTTACGGGCATGAGCCTATGATAGCGTTTTGTATGCAATAATGCTATAGTGAAGGAAAAGGAGCAGTCAGGATAATGGCACGTGCAGTCAACAACAGAACTTTAACTCTAAAAGAAGAAGAGATTGAACCTCTTAAGGCGCAGCTTCTTACGGAAGAAAACATTTCTGACTCCACGTGCGTAGAAAATCGCATCTTAAACGGCGATGTACTCCGCATGCTAAAGTTTGTACCGGACGGATTTGCTGATTTAATTATCATCGATCCGCCGTACAACCTTACAAAAGATTTTAACGGCCTTAAATTTAATTCGCGTTCAGATAAAAGTTATGATGAATATCTTGATTCCTGGTTTCCGGAAGTCTGTAAAAAACTTAAGGACAGCGGCTCACTTTATATCTGCGGAGACTGGAAGTGCACGGCATCCCTTCAGCGGGCAGTAGAAAAAGAACTTACCGTAATGAACAGAATTACCTGGCAGAGGGAAAAGGGCCGCGGGGCAAAATCAAACTGGAAGAACGGAATGGAAGACATCTGGTTTGCTGTAAAAAATCCGTCGGACTATTACTTTAATGTCGATGCCGTAAAGATTAAGCGGAAGGTGATGGCTCCATACAAGACAGACGGAAAGCCCAAAGACTGGAATGAAGAAACAGACGGAAACTTCCGCATTACATATCCGTCCAATTTCTGGGATGACATTTCCATTCCTTTCTGGTCAATGCCGGAGAATACCGACCACCCGACACAGAAGCCCGAAAAGCTTTATGCAAAACTGATACTTGCTTCATCTAAAGAAGGCGACGTTGTTTTTGATCCGTTTTTGGGAAGCGGTACTGCTGCAGTTACTGCAAAAAAACTCAACAGGAAATTCTGCGGAATTGAACTCAACGAAGAATACTGCCTCTGGGCGCAGAAGCGTCTTTGCCTTGCAGAGACGGACAGAAACATTCAGGGATATTCAGACGGCGTTTTCTGGGAAAGGAATTCGCTTAAGTTTCAGAAAGCAAAGGACTAGCGCTGTATTCTTCCTGAACCGTCACCGGAAGTAAGCCTGTCTACTTCTGCGGCACTTACCATGTTAAAGTCTCCGATAACCGTATGCTTGAGGGCAGACGCTGCCGTTGCCCAGTTTACGGCTTCTTCTGTAGTTTTTCCGTTAAGAAGTGAATAGATGAGTCCTGCGGCAAAACTGTCTCCGCCTCCTACGCGGTCTACAATCCAGAGTTCGTGTTTCGTGCTGAATGCATAGTCATCATCATCACAGTAAAGAAGTGCCTGCCAGTCATTGCGGTTTGCATTTATGGAAGAGCGAAGCGTAACTGCAACTTTTTTAAAGCCGAACTTCTGCTTTAGCCTGCGTGCAAC
>JAGABO010000091.1 GCA_017614655.1 Treponema sp.
CGTAGTCTTCTCCGTAAACAAATGGATTTCCTCCGCTTACCTTTGTAGAAGATTCTGACGTCATGAAGTTGCATTCAAGGACTGCACTTCCGTCTTCATTGACATCGGTAACCCGGCTTGTTATGCGGTTTATGATTGTAGCAAAATGATGCAGACTCTTGTTCTGATATACGTTTTCGTTTACGGTAGAAAGAATCCTGAAGGAATCATCTTTTTTATATTTGAATTCAAGCTTAACCTTTCCTTTGGAAACATCATAATTTTTCTTAACGGCACTTTGCGAAAAAACAGCAGCAGATATAAAAATAAGCGTAAATGCAACAAAACTCTTTTTCATGCTATACCTCCGGAGTTAAATATAAATGCGAACTAAGGATAATATATGTGCTGGAACCGAAAAGCCGGATTAAAACGACATTTGAGCGATGGCAAGCGTCGAAGACGCGCAGTCCGATACCATTTTCGCTCAACCAGGCGTTTTACAGACGGCTTTTGCGGTGGAAAGCACATATATTATTCTTAGTCTACATATAAATTTATCCCCTTATTATCGGCATTTTTTTGTGGTAGAATTAGAGCATGAACATTAAGGATTTTTTTAATCTGTATTTACCGTATATAATTATAGTGTTTGTTGCCGCTGCTGCTTTTTTTCTTGGCCGCCTGCTTCAGAAGTTTAAGGACTTAAAAAAGATAAGGGAAGAAAGATCTGATGCCATAAAAAGAAGCCGTGCCGTTTTAGGCGGTCAGTTTGCCGAACAGCTTGCGCCGTATTTTCCGGACTTTCCCTGTAATCCGGGGGACGCTCATTTTCTTGGAAAGCCCGTGGACTATGTGGCATTTCCGGGGAGTGCAGAAAATCTTCCTGTAGAAGAAGTCCTCTTTATAGAAATAAAAAGCGGCACGTCCATGCTTTCCGAGCGTGAAAAGCAGATACGCGCCGCTGTTCAAAAAGGAAATGTCCGGTATGTTGAATACCGACTTCCCTTACTTAGTTAGCTGCAGTTCTAAGATTTTCCCATGGCTGATAGTACATGTCCAGCTTGTCGCCGAGGTCAAGTTTAAGTCCGCAGTTTTCGAGCTGATCTGCTGTATACATCGGAGTCTTTGTCATGTACTGTTCTGCTTCGAGATTTACAGTTGCAGGGAAAAGGAAGAAGTCAAGGAACTTTGCATAGTTTTCCGGACGATGAATAAAGTTAATGAATTCTGTAGCAAGTTCTGCATTCTTTGAATCCTTTAAGATACACATGCTGTCGAGGTAAGAAGGGCCGCCTTCTGCCGGAATAAAGAAATCAATTGTGTCTGCCCAGTCTTCTTCCTGAACTTCACCGTAAACACATTCAGCATAACCCTGACAGAGCCAGAGATCACCGCGTGCAAAATCCTTGCCGAAGCCTTCTGCATCAAACTTAACGATGTTTGGAAGCCATGAATTTTTAATAAGGTTTACGGCTTCATCAACTTCGCTCTGATTGGTTGTGCTTACGCTGTAACCGCAGTATGCAAGTGCATCTCCGATTACTTCGCGGTAGTCGTCCATCATGCTTGCTTTCTTTGCAAAACGCTCATCTGCAAAAATATTCCATGTCTTTTCGTAGCTTCCTTCCGGAACTTTCTTTTTGTTAACACAAACTCCTGCTGCACCAAAATAGTAAGGAACTGCATAAGTCATGTCTGTGTCATAGGTTGCTTTTTCAAGAATAGCAGGATTAATCTTGTCTCTGTTTGTAAATTTTTCCTGAACAATCGGCTGGAACATTCCTTTCTGAATCATGATGGAAACATAATCTTGAGAAGGAACAACGATGTCAAAACTTTTTGCACCGCCGTTGATGAGCTTGTTGTACATTGTTTCGTTTGAATCATACTCTGTAACTACTACGCTGCAGTTAAATTCTTTTTCGAAGTCTGCAACTACATCTTTTGGTGTGTAGTATGTCCAGCTGAAAAGTTTGAGAGTCGGTTTGCTTTCGCAAGACACGAGCATTGTAAATGCAGCTGCTGTAAAAAGTGCTGCTGCGATTTTAGAAGTGATTTTCATAATCATTTCCTCCAAAAAAATATGAACGTGTTAATGTGCCGCTTAACGTGAGGCGGCAAAAGATTTAAGACTCTTTCTTAAAATTACCGTAATAAGGCAGATTAAAAGAATGAGTACAAATGACAGCGCATTGATAACCGGACTTACTCCGTGGCGAATCATGTTGTAAACGTAAATCGGAAGTGTTTCTACGTTTCCGTTTACAAGCGATGTGATTACAAAGTCTTCGATGGACATTGTAATGCTCATCATAAAGCCGCTTATAATTCCCGGCATGATTGCAGGAATGATAACCTTAAAAAGTGTCTGCTTTTCATTTGCTCCAAGGTCGTGGCTTGCTTCGATAATCGAGTAGT
Organism: Treponema sp.; assembly: GCA_017614655.1. Classification (GTDB taxonomy): domain Bacteria; phylum Spirochaetota; class Spirochaetia; order Treponematales; family Treponemataceae; genus Treponema_D. The sequence continues at coordinate 2,401 of JAGABO010000091.1, forward strand.
CAAATTCATCTACGCGGGCACTTACCATAAGGTAAACGAAAGGAAGACAGAAGGTTGTGTGTGCAATTATGATTGTAAGAAGTCCAAGCTGCATGTTGATTCCGCTTAAGAAAATCAAAAGCGAAACACCCATGATAACTTCAGGAAGAACCATCGGAAGAAAGCTTACAGACTGAATGTAGTTCTTTCCGAAGAAGCGGTACC
>JAGABO010000092.1 GCA_017614655.1 Treponema sp.
ATATACCCCTGTTTATTACCAAGGTAATAAATTCCTGCACTGAAAAAAACTTAAAAAGTGTGCTGTTTAAACTTCTCTACCCGCCCCCTGTTCCCATAAAATCATTAAAACGCTAAAATAGCGCAAAGAAAATGAATTTTCGAGGAGATTCAAAATGAAAAAAATCATAAGCGGAAAAGTCCGTGAAGTTTACGATCTTGAAGACGGACGCATGGTCATTGTAACAACAGACCGCATAAGTGCATTCGATGTTATTCTTCCAACCCTCATCAAAGACAAGGGTAAAGTTCTTAATGCACTTTCTAATTTCTGGTTCAAGTATACAGACGGCATCGTAAAGAACCACATGATTTCTTCTGACCTTAACGACATGCCGGAAGAGTTCAGAAAACCTGAATACGAAGGCCGCACAATTCTCGTAAAAAAACTTAATATGATTCCTTATGAAGTTATCGTACGCGGATACATGTTCGGTTCAATGTATGAAGCTTACAAAAAGGGAGAACCTTTCCTCGGACACAGTTTTACAAAAGAATACAAGCAGGCAGAAAAGCTTGACGAACCGATTGTTACCCCTTCAACAAAAGCTGCAGAAGGACACGACATTAACGTAACATTTGAATACATGAAGAATGACCTTGGTGCAGACCTCGCAGAAAAAATCAGGGCAGCAGCTCTTTCTGTTTACAAAAAATGCTACGAGCATGCATATAAAAACGGAATCATTATCGCAGATACAAAGTTTGAATTCGGTCTTGATGAAAACGGAGAACTCATTCTTGCAGATGAAGTCCTTACTCCTGATTCAAGCCGCTTCTGGAACCTGGAGAACTACAAGGAAGGAACAAGTCCTGCAAGCTATGACAAGCAGTTCATCCGCGACTGGCTCAAGGAAAACAAGCTTGACGGAAAAGCCGACATTCAGATTCCGGCAGAAATTGCAGAAAAGACAAGCGAACTTTATCACGAGTGCGAGAAGCGCATTGTAAAATAAAGTGGACTCTTTTTCTGAGCGCCTTGATGACGTTCTGTCGCGCAGGGGATTTGCAACCTACAGAAGGATACGCAAATTCCTTACGCGGCATACGCTCACAATAAACGGTCAGCGCGCACTAACCGGCGGAACACGTGTAAATCTTTTTTCTGACACAATTCTTATTGACGAAAAACCTTCCGGACTTTTTCCAGACACCTTTATAATGATGAATAAACCTTCGGGCTACATCTGTTCTTCGAAAGAAGATCCTCAAAAATCATTTCCAACAGTATATTCACTTCTTGACGATGAGATTTTAAATACACAAAACAATCTTACGCTTCATACGATAGGACGACTGGACACAGATACAGAGGGGCTTTTAATTTTTACGACAAACGGCGATTTTTCTCACAGGGTATGCATGCCGGAATTTCACGTTAAAAAAACTTACAGAATTATTTTAAAAGAAAAAGTTTCCGAAGAAGAACAGGCACGGTATATAAAGGAATGTGCAGCCGGATTTTTTTTACCGCGTGAATGGAATTCAAAAGGCTTTACCTGTAAACCTTCCGAGTTAAAATTCAACAGTGATAGCGAATGTGAACTTACAATCTCGGAAGGAAAATTTCATCAGGTTAAGCGTATGATTCTGCAGCTGGGAAATTCAGTTGCAGAATTAAAACGCCTGAGTATGGGAAATCTTTTTTTAGATAAAAGCTTACAGCCGGGTCAATGGCGTAACATGACAGAAAAAGAAATCTGCAGTGTCCTCGCATGACTCAACATCTTTTATCTTGAAGTAGAAAGATTTACCCTTGTACCCATTGCACCTTCAGCACCATCAGCTCCGTGCATCGGATGATACTTACCGAAAGGAAGGTCGCTTAAAGCTGAATTATTGCAGCTTCTTGCAACAGGAACATAATCAGTTACAGCAGTCTTAACTGCATCTGCAGCAGCAACTACAAGTGCACCTAAGAGTCCGCCGCCGCTTGCACTTACACCGGTTGAAGTATCACATCTGATTGTAGCATCGCGGTTAAATACAACTTCGTTTGTCTTTGTTGACTTAAAGATGTATTCAACTTCGATTATGATTGTTGAACCAATATATGATTTATCCCAGGACTTAATTACAGTAAAGATTGCAACATCTGCCCCGAACATATCCTTAAACTTCTTTAAGTCTCCGTTCATGAACATTTCTGAATCATAAGCGCTTTCTTTCTGTAAAGTTGCAAGTGTCATTGCAGGAGGAAGTACATAGTATCCGGCTTCTGCTACCGGTACGCTCATTGTTGTATAAAAATAATCCTTTGCATCTGCCGCAGTACTGTTGTTAATCGGCGGCATAATAAGCATTACGAGCGGATCCTCTTCATACATTTTAGGAAATGCGAGATTTTTTGTAGTTCCACAAGAAGCGAAAATTAAGGCAGAGAAAACTGCTGCCAGTGTTATGATAGCTGACTTTTTCATTATTCATACCTCTTTAAAATACTTCCTACGAAAGTTGCAGATTCAGGATAAAGTTCCATTTCTTTTGCAAGCATTGCTTTTCCTTCTTCCACCTTTCCGCTCTGTAAAAGCATCCAGCCATAATCAGCATAAATTCCCGGTGGAACAATACCGCGGGTTTCTTTCTGCTTTTCGATAATTTTCTGATAAGTTTCTGCAAGTTCTTTAACAGATTCCTCATCAGCATCCTTCATGGCATGATAATAGTCTTCCTGATAATCATACCAGCTGTACAGTTTTGTCGTGCCGCAGGAAAGTGCAAGAAATGCTAATCCCGAGGCAACTGCAAGCTTAATCCCATTAACCAATGTTTTTTTCATCAGCTGTCTCCTCATTTATTTATCCTGGATAACATAGTTAGAAAGCTTTGAAGAATCAACAGAACCTTCAACAAATTCAACGATGGAATATTCATCCATTACAGTTGAACCGCCTGTCATAAGAACAGAAACTTTTCCAACCAGTTTTCCCGGAAGTTCAATCATAATACCGGTCTGCGGATTTTTAACACTCTTTCCTTTTTCGTAAACAGACAGTACCGAACCGGTTTTTACTCCCTGCTTTTCTCCTCCCGCGATGATAATTCCGTCTGCATCATACGACAGGAAATAAGACTTCCACGGTCTGTCCATACAAGTCTTTTCTATATTATCTACAAGCTTTTCGATTGCAGCAGAAATTGCCTTATCGCTAAGAGTTGCATCATAGCCCTGAACTCCACCCATGCCTAAGGTTGTAGATGATTCAGTTTCGGCTTCTCCCTTTCCTTCTTCTGAATAAACAATCTGACCGGTCCTTACATCAACCAGGCGGATATTAACTGCGGCTTCGACAGTCTGCTTCTTGCTTCTTGTCATAAAGCCAACTTCACCGGTTGTTTTTCTTCCAAACTCTGTGATTGAACCGATGATGAGATAATCAGCAGGAACCTTCTGAACCCCGGCAGAATAATTCTGAACTTCTGCCTGAATCTTGTCTGAATCAACTCTTTCGAGAAGAACAAATTTTCCTCTTGCAGTCAGTTTTGCAGAAAGAACATCTACAGCCTGTTTTCCAAGCGGATCATTCTCTTTGTCATAAAATGCACCCTTTGCGTATTCGGTTTCGTTTGAAAACCTTGCGATGGCAACAGTGCGCTTAAGTCCCTGATAATCCTGAACTCCGGCTTCCTGATTTAAACCGCTTTCGACTTTTGAAACATTCGTTACTGCAGTAGAACCGCAGCCTGCGAGAATTGAAGCAGCAAGAACCGTCAGTAAAAGTTTTGAAATTTTCATAATACCCTCTTTTTTAATCTGTTATTCTAGTTTTTACATATATCATAATAAAAGACTTCTTGCAAGAAACAGCCTCTTTGTGATATTTTAAGTTATGAAAGTTGCAATCTTTTTCGGTTCAAAATCCGATACAGAAACAATGAAAAAGGCCGCCGCTATTCTCGAAGAATTCGGCGTGGAGTTCAAGTCCTACATTATCTCTGCTCACAGGGCAGGTGCACTTCTTGTAAAGACAATCAGACAGGTTGAATCTGATGGCTGCGAAGTTATCATTGCCGGTGCAGGTTTAAGCGCAGCACTTCCAGGTGTTATTGCAGGAAATACGGTTCTTCCGGTTGTGGGAGTTCCTCTTGAATGTGTCACTCCCGGAGTTTCAAACGGTCTTGGCGGAATGGATGCCCTTCTTTCCGTTGTACAGATGCCGCCGCAGATTCCTGTTGCAAGTGTGGGAATCAACAACTCAAAGAATGCTGCTTATCTTGCACTCGAAATTCTTGGAATCAAATATCCCGAAATCAAACAGAAACTTATGGACTTCCGCGCAAAACTTTCAAAAGATGCAGAAAGCGGAATAGACATCAAATTATAGTTAAAAGGTAAAAACTTATGAACGGCATCTGTAACGAAGAAAAAGAATTTCTTGAAGAAGAGGAAGATAAGCTCCGTGATGAATGTGGAGTTGCGGGAATCTATCTGAATCCGAAAACAGAAAAAAAAGATGAAGCCGAAAAAAAATATACGGCATATTCAGCAAGTGACTTTAATGCAGCAACAAAAGTTTACTTTGCACTCTGGTCACTTCAGCACCGCGGTCAGGACAGTGCAGGTATTGCAGTAAGTAACGGAGAAACTATTTCCATTCACAAGGCAATGGGAACTGTTGCCGAAGCCTTTACAAAAGAAAACCTCACTGAACTTAAAGGTCACATTGCCTGCGGTCACGTCCGCTATGCAACAGCAGGAAGCACCTCTCTGGAAAATGCACAGCCGATGCTTCAGAACACAAAGCTCGGTGGCATTGCAGTTGCACACAACGGTCAGCTTGTAAATTATGAACAGCTGCGCGAAATGCTCGAAGACGGCGGTTCAACATTTGCTTCTTCAAGTGACACCGAAGTTATCGTAAAGCTCATCGCAAAGTCATATAAAAAAGGTCTTGAACGCGCACTTACCGATACAATTCAGATGATAAAAGGTTCGTTTGCTCTTGTCGTAGCTACGGAAAAATGTCTTATAGGAGCACGTGACCCTAACGGAATACGCCCGCTCTTTTTGGGAAAGGTAGACAACGGCTGGATTCTTGCAAGTGAAAGCTGTGCCATTGATGCCGTAAACGGAACTTTTGTACGTGACATTCATCCGGGAGAAATCGTAATTATTAATGAAGACGGAGTTCTTTCTTTTGAATTCGGAGAACGCACTTCCAAGAAAACCTGTGTATTTGAATACGTTTACTTTGCACGTCCGGATTCTGTAATCGACGGAATTCCTGTAACTCTTGCACGCGAAAAGATGGGAGCATGTCTTGCAAGGGAAAGCGGAGTTCCTGCTGATGTTGTAATCGGAGTACCGGATTCTGGTCTCGGAGCAGCCCAGGGTTACGCAAAAGAAGCAGGTATTCCTTATGCAAGCGGAATCGTTAAAAACAAATACATCGGCCGCACCTTTATTGCACCGACACAGCGGGAACGCGAAAACATGGTTTTTGTAAAACTGAATGCAGTGCGCTCTGTCGTTAACGGAAAACGTGTTGTCGTAATTGATGATTCAATCGTACGCGGAACAACAAGCCGCCGTCTCGTTCAGATTCTGCGCAGGGCCGGAGCAAAAGAAGTACACTTCCGTATTTCCAGTCCGCCTGTAAAATTCCCGTGCTACTTTGGAATAAACACACCGACAAGAGGTGAACTTATTTCCAGCAGTCATAATGAAGAAGAAATCTGCAAGGAAATCGGAGCAGACTCTCTTGCCTTCATAAGTGCAAAGGGAATGCTGGAAGCATGCCGTGAATGTAATCCGGATCAGTTCGGATTCTGCGAAGGATGCTTTACCGGTGAATATCCGATAAGCGTGCCTGGAGAAATAAACGGCCGCCGTACGGAAGGTGCTGAATAAATTAATTCCAGTTAAGTTCAAGCTTTACGGGAAGATGGTCACTATAACCGCTTCCGTTGTAAAGCCTGAACGCAACCGGAACTTTTGATTCTTCATAACACCACGGACCTTCTGTCAGAACCTCATAACTTTTAACGTAAGATTTTTCATCAACAAAAAAATTATCAATACGAGACCATTCATCTTTAAAAAAATACGACCCCGGTTCAATGAGCTTTCCATCAGAAAACCACGGAGAATAAACTTTAACAGCCTGCACGTCATCAAAAAAACGGAGACAAACAGTACCGCAATCTTCAATCAAAAAATCATTTATATCGCGGTTAAAATCTCCGCAGCACACAAAACGCTTACCGGATGAAACGGCTTTGCTTACACATTTTGCAAGAACAGCTTCTTCGCGGTTACGCCACGGTTCTGTTTTTTCTTTACCGCCGCTTTTACTTTTCCAGTGACTTACAAAAAGAACAAAAGGACTATTTTTTAAGCAGACGGTAACTTCTATAAGAGGTCTTAACCCGGGCTGTTTTTCGCTTCCACGTATATCAAGGGCGTGAACCTTTAAATCAGAAAGAGGAATTCTTGAAAGCACACCGCAGCCAATGGAAGTTCCGGGAGTCTTTGCAAAACAGGACCAGGCGTAAACCTTGGAAAAATTCCACTCACCTGCAAGAAAATTGTAAATATCATGAAGAACCTTTTCATTTTCCAGTTCTTCCATTACAAAAATATCTGCACCGCTTTTTTTGATTACACTGCAGAGCTTTTTTAAACGCTCCGTGTACATTTCCCGGCCCCACTTTTTGTCAGTAAGAAACTCCGTGTATTCAATTCCGTCATTGTTTGAATCAAAAAAAGTCTGGACATTCCAGTTGACAATAGAAACAGTCTTTCCCGATGAACAGGAAGTGCAGAAGAAAATCAGAATTACAGATAATAAAAATGTCTTTCTAAAAAACATATCAGCCTCCACTAACTTATATTGTTCTGTTTTTTAAAAAAGACAAAAAAAAGACCGGTCATTTCTAACCGGCCCGTTTGGTTTTCTTAATAAAACTTAGAAACCGAGAGACTTAAGTGCATCGGCTGCTGCTTTAGAAGTTTCGTCAGAAGCAGACTTAATGGAATCTGCAGCAGCTTTTACTGCATCTTCTGCTGAACTGTTAAGCGCATCTCCGTAAGCCTTTGCAGCTTCGTCGAGAGCATCGCCATAAGATTTTGCCGCTTCATCAAGAGCGTTACCAAGCTCATTGCTGTAAGAATCAAGTGCATTTCCAAGAGATTCCTGGAAAGTCGGCTTCTTTTTTTTGCTGCATGAAACTACAGAAACCAATGCAGCAGCTGTTACTGCGAGAACTAAAAACTTTGTAATCTTCTTCATAAATCATCTCCTTAAAGAAAAGTTTCTTACAGTATATGTAATGAGCAAAACGCTGTCAAATACATGGCCCCGCATTCTTACCGGCATTTTTTATGCTTACCTAGTTTCTGACAGTATGATATAATGAATTTATCAAGGAGGAAGCAGATGAAAAAGAAAAGAGTCGCAGGCGGACTTACAGGAATAGCAGCCCTTATTGCAGGCTTCTTCTGTGTTACAAAATATCAGGACTGGCAGCAAGTTAAGATTTCGAATCTTCAG